>CAIRFY010000454.1 GCA_903877945.1 uncultured Oscillochloris sp.
CCCCCGCGTGCGGGGGGGCTAGGGGGGGTGATTCAAACGACAACTGTAGTACTATGGCATGGTTCAATCCAGTCTCACAGCTCAGCAAGGATGCGACGAGGCAGGGACACAACGAGATTGCCTCAGCACCTAATGGTAAAGCTGATCTTAACAATGTCTTAAAGACAATAGTTGCTAGGGCTATATCCTACTAAGCTGCTGTAACCTACATGTTACCACGTCCAGCAGAGGCGCATGCAGGCAAATCTGCTCAAATTCGACAAAAAACGAAGATTCTGCCTTCGATTTGCCTTTACGCCGTCGGTGTGCAGGGCTGAAACAATATACCGCCGCGCAACGTATACTCATGAGGAATAGCGTCGGGCGTTTGTCCGGCGGTAGTGAAGGAGAACTTCGATGTCAATGATTCGACAGACAACGATCCCTGAGATGATCGCTCAGAGTAAGGACGTTATCAGCAACCCGAGCGTTGGCACCTTCGAGCGCTACGAGCAGCGGGGCACCGTCACCAACGCGGCGATCTATGTCGGGATCGCGGCGGCAATTAGCGGATTGCTCGGTTACACCAACGGTATCGGCGGCCTGCTCTTGGGCGTTATCAGTGCGCTGGTCGGATTTTTTGTCTTTACTGGCATGGTCTTCTACATCGGCAGAAGCATTGCTGGTGGCACCGGCACATGGGACGAGGTGGCCTACACCTTCTCGCTCTTTATCGCCCCGCTGATCGTGGTCGGCGCACTCCTCGGCCTGGTCGTTTGGGGCTTTCACTTCATCCCCATCCTAGGCACGCTGATCGGACTGCTGGGCTTGGTTGTCTCATTGCTGATCCTGCTCGTGCAGGCATACTTCGCTTATATCGCGGTTCAGTCTAGCATGAATATCCTCGACCAAAGCAAGGCGCTGACGACTCTTGGCCTAGCGGTGGTTGGCACGTTCGTTGTCCAGATAGTGATCTCGACGATCCTGGCGATCCTGAGATTCTAATCGCGAGGGCAGGCGATCTTCGCCTCGCAGACAAAACATGTGCTACACTTGCGAGCGGCGACCCGAATGGGCGCCGCTCGTACGTGTGTTATGATCAAACTGCTGCACCTGGCCGACCTGCACATCGGCGTTGAGAATTACGGGAAGATCGACCCAGCTACCGGACTGCACAGTCGGCTGGTTGATTACCTTGACCGGCTCGATGAGGCGATCTCCATCGGTCTGAGTGCCGAGGTCGATCTGGTACTGATCGCCGGTGACATCTACAAGAACCGTTCGCCTAACCCCACGCACCAGCGTGAGTTTGCTCGCCGACTGAACCGGCTGCGCTCGGCTGGCGTGCCCGTCTTTATTCTTACGGGAAACCACGACATCTCGGCCTCGCTTGGCCGAGCGCACTCGGTTGAGATCTTCGACGCCCTGGGTGTTGAGGGGGTGACGGTGGCTGACCGGCTGCGTCTGCACACCATCCCTACCCGCTCCGGCCCGCTCCAGATTATCGCCCTGCCCTGGGTGACACGACATAATCTGATGACCCGCGATGAGATGCGCGGGGCGTCCTTTACCGAGATCGAGTACGAACTGCGCCGTCGCATCGAGAATTTTGTGGTCAAGGCGAATGCGGATCTCGACCCGACCATCCCGGCGGTGCTGGCCTTCCACGGCAGCGTGGACGGTGCCCAGATGGGAGCCGAGCGCGCAATCACCCTCGGCCATGATCTGGTGATGGCCCGCTCTGTCCTCGCCCAGCCCAACATTGATTATGTGGCGATGGGCCATATCCATAAGCACCAGGCTCTCGGAGCCGTGCCCCCGTTGGTCTACCCCGGCAGCATTGACCGGGTAGATTTTGGCGAGCGCGCTGAACCCAAGGGCTGCGTGGTCGTCGAACTGGAGCGCGGCGCGGCCCGCTGGCAGTTTCACCAGCTCGCCGCCCGGCCCTTCGTGAGCATCGAAAAAGACGTGCGCGGGAGCAGCGACCCCCTCGATCTCGTGACGACCCTCATCAGTCACCACGACCTGCGCCACGCTGTCGTGCGGGTGGAGATCCAGGCCACCCGCGAGCAGGCCACGCTGCTGCGCGAGGAGCAGATCCGCGCTCGCTTGGAGGAGGCCGGGGCTTTTGTCATCGCCGCCGTGACCATCACGGTCGAGCGCAGCTCGCGCCGCCGCTACGGTGCCGAGCCCGAGCTGATCGAGGGCATCACCCCGCGCCGCGCTCTGGAGATCTACCTACAGAGCAAGCAGCCACCCCTCGCCCCCGCGCGCGTGGCCGCCCTGCTCCTCGCCGCCGATGAGCTGATTGCCGAAGAAAAGCCGTAAGACGCGGCCCTCACCCCCCCCAGCCCCCTCTCCCTGAGCGGGAGAGGGGGGCAGCGCATCCTGATGCAGAATATTTCCCCTCTTCCCGTGGGGAGTAGATCGCGTTCTAGTGCAGAATACTCCCCCTCTCCCCCTGGGAGAGGGGGCTGGGGGGTGAGGGCTGAACGGCGGTAGATTCGTTATTTGAAAAGTATTGTACCTAGGGTTACACGTTGGAGGAGCCTGTCCCATGTCTATTGGAACGAACGAGTTCGCAAATGGCCGGACTTCTGGTGACTATCTTGCGATTGACCGGGCTGGTATGGAGATACCGACGACCATTATCAAGCGCGACGGGCGGGTCGTCAGTTTCGATATTGAGCGCATCGAGCATGCGTTGACGAAGTGCTTCGCGAGCTTGAGTCGCACACCTCAAACCTCGATTGAGGAGCTCTCGCGGCGCGTGATCAATATCATCACCGCGAAGTCACACGGCACCCCGCCCACGGTCGAGGGAGTCCAGGACATCGTCGAGATGGTGCTTCAGGCCGCAGGCGAGTTTGAGGCGGCCAAGCACTACATCCTCTACCGTGCCGAACACGCCAAGAAGCGCGTGGAGCGCCCTGTTCCCGAGTACGTGCGCCAGGCTTTCGCCGAGTCTGACCAGTATTTCCCGATGGCGCTCCAGAAATTTCAGTTTTTCGATAAATACTCGCGCTTCAACTACGACTTGGGACGACGCGAGACGTGGGTTGAGACGGTTGATCGCACCGTTGATTTCCTCTACGAGTTGGCTGGCTCACGGCTGCCGGTGGAGACATACGAGCGCGTTCGCCGGGCCATCCTTGAGATGCGCTCGATGCCGTCTATGCGTATGCTCGCGATGGCGGGCGCTGCGGCCCGGCGCAACAACATTGCGATTTACAACTGCTCGTACCAGCCGGTCGAGAGCATCGACTCGTTCGTTGAGGCGCTGATAATCTCGATGAGCGGCTGCGGCGTGGGCTTTTCGGTTGAGGGTCGCTACGTCGAGAACTTCCCGCGCATCCGCCGCCAGACGAACCTTGAGGTGAAACAGTTCGTCGTCGAGGACTCTGCCGAGGGCTGGGCGCAGGCGCTGCGCGTTGGCCTTGAGACCTGGTTTGACGGCGGGGACGTCCGCTTCGATCTGTCGCAACTTCGCTCCGCTGGTGCGCCCCTGCGTACCAAGGGCGGGCGAGCTTCTGGCCCCGAGCCGCTGCGTCTGACGCTCGACTTTGTGCGCTCGCGCATCCTGGCGCGTCAGGGGAGCTACCTGCGGTCGGTTGATGCCCACGATATGATGTGTTCGGTGGGCAACGCGGCGGTGAGCGGAGGGGTACGGCGCACCGCGCTCATCTCGCTGTTCGACTACGACGACGAGGAGATGCGCCTCAGCAAGAGCGGCGACTTCGAGCGCGAGAACAGCCAGCGCTGGAACGCCAACAACTCGGCGGTGTGGCCCGAGGGCGGCCTGACCCAGCCCGAGTTTATCAGCCAGTTCCTAGAAATGGTGCAGTCCGGTCGCGGTGAGCCGGGCATCTTCAACCGCCAAGCCGCCAACGCCATGCGCCCGGCCCGCAGGCAGGCCGCAGAGTTTGGGGCGAATCCGTGCGGCGAAATCGTCTTACGCCCCTGGCAGTTCTGCAACCTCTCTGCGGCGGTCGCCCGCCACGAGGATACCTTCGAGAGCCTGCGCGAGAAGGTGGAGGTCGCCGCGATCATCGGGACGATCCAGTCGCTCGCGACCCACTTTCCGGGCCTGCGCCCGCAGTGGCAGCGCAACTGCGATGAGGAGCGGCTGCTCGGCGTGGACATCAC
>CAIRFY010000455.1 GCA_903877945.1 uncultured Oscillochloris sp.
GCGAGAGTCAGATATTTGATAGGGATCTTTTTTTAACTGATCCACTGATCCCGACCTCGTTTCACCGCATTCTGATGCCGCCAATTTGGGATCAGTTGCAACTGATCCCGAACTGATCCAACTGATCCCAGAATCCTCTCGCGCCTCAAAATCTGCGCTGGGATCAGTTGGATCAGTCGAAAAAGGCGTCTGGATCAGTTTCTCATAATTGGTTCCGGCCCGTCCTGATGCCGTAAAACGCTCTGGATCAGTTGGATCAGTTGGATCAGTCCCGATTTCGTGAAGATCTTTGTCGATTTGCGTTTCTAGCAGATTTACACGTATTAAGAGGACAAATTCCGGCTTGCCCCTCCCATCTGGCCCGCGTACTGCGGGATTGCGGATGCGGATCTGCGGTTCACTCTTACCACGAGCCACGAGCGCGCCGTCGGCCTCAAGCTGTTGCCAGATCGCCGCCTGTGAGTAGTTGAAGGGTTGCCGCTGGTCATTCCTCACCCGGCACACCTCGCGAAAGGCGCGGTTGGATGAAATACCAATGGCATTCGGCCCGTAGCGAAACCCGATAATCCGGGTTGCGGGGATGTGATAGTTACACGAGGGGCTAAGGCAGAACCAGCCGTCTACCGCACGCCGCATCTCATTCTTGCAGCGTGAGCAGAGCATATCTGGCGACTCAATCAGCAGATCGCCATTGGATAGCATCTCTGTGAGAACGGTGAGGAAGATCTGGCTAGGCCGACTCTCGCGTTGGCGGTTGGACAGATCGGCGGTGAGCAGCATTCTCGCGCTGATATGCGCCGCGTTCAACTGTTGAGCCTGCTCTTTGGTGAGATACCCCGACTCCACTAGCCACGCGGCCAGCATCAGCCATGCCGCTCGGTTCTGGCGCAGAGAACCGGCAGTGCGGCGGTGTCCATCGAGGGCGGCATCATCGGCGCGCACCAGGGCTTGCATGCGCTCTTCGACAATCCCCACCCCGAAGGTGTCCAGCTCGTGAGCCATGCGCTGGATGAATGACCGGAAGAATGCGGCTAAATGGCCCTGCACGCCTGCACGCTGCAATGCCGAGAGAGCATCAGAGTTCACCGTTTCTGGTTTCAGCACCAGCGACAAGAGCCGAGCCTGCATACCTGGATCGCCCTGGGGAATGTCTTCGGCGGTAGAAAATGCGATCACCCGCACAGGTCTGGCCCGGTCCAGGCCCAAATGGATGTTCGATCTTGCACGGCTGGCCCCTTCGCTATAATCGTGGAGGTATCGCTTGAGGTGTTCCGGGCTGATCATCCCGGCCTTGTAGTCATCAATGATCAGGGGCAAATCACGGTAGAAGAATGATGCGGCGGAAAGTGCGTTCGCTGTGCTATTCCACTTGATCACCGGGGCACCATCTCCCCGCTCTGCGGTGAAGCGCGGCCCGAACAGGGCCATGCACCCCGCTCGGATAACCGCCGTTTTCATGCTGCCCGTTTCGTGGTGTAGCCACACCATGGCCCGTGCTTCGTTGCCGTTGAAGCGGTGCAGAACAGACAATGCCGTCTGGCCTGCTAACAGCAGAGCGAGTGCTTGCGGGCAGACCGATCCACAGAGATACGCATACCACGCTTCAAAACCTACTTGTGCGTCTCCTGGACCACACATGGCGTAGTGGTTTCCGACCGTAGCGGCGTCAATCTCAGCGCGTAACGTAGGATTGATGCCCCCGGCGTGAATGGCCCCGTCTGGTGCCAGAAAATGCCACTTGCCTTCAATCTGTTCCCATCCGGTGCAGGTGTTCACCCTCCTGCTTACCGGGGCATCGCCCTGATTGCTCAACAGCCGCACGGCCCGAAGCGCCTGCATGGGGGTATCGTCAAACGTCCCTTCCTGCAATCCTTTGCGGATAGATTTCACCGCCTGGCGGTCATCCGCCCACTCATCGCCGGTTATGTCTACGCTGCGCCGCACGCCGCTGGGGGTTTGGAGCGCCAGCCGTTGCAGGGTGGTTGTCACCAGACCATCGTGCTGATAGACCGTTTCGGTAATCCGGGCCTTGTAGTTGGCCACGGGCTTGCC
>CAIRFY010000456.1 GCA_903877945.1 uncultured Oscillochloris sp.
CACACATGTCACGCTGAGCGAAGCGAAGCGTCCCGGTGAGCATCATCCTTGTCGGGACGCTTCGCTTCGCTCAGCGTGACAGAGCGAGTTTTGCGGTATTGCGGTTGTTAGCCCGCGCACTACTCCACCGTCACGCTCTTGGCCAGGTTACGCGGCTGGTCCACATCGCAGCCCCGGCGCACGGCTACCTCGTAGGCCAGGAGTTGCAGCGGGATGACGGTGAGGATGGGCTGGAGCAGGGGCAGAGTGAGCGGCACGCTGATTACATGGTTGGCCTTCTCGGCCAGCAGGGCGTCGCCAGGGCTACCAATAGCGATCACCTGACCGCCACGGGCCTTCACCTGCTCGATATTACTCAGCATCTTCTCGTAGATCCCGTCGCGTGGGGCAATGCAGATCACCGGCAGGCGCTCGTCGATCAGCGCCACCGGGCCGTGCTTCATCTCCCCAGCGGGGTAGCCCTCGGCGTGGATGTAGCTAATCTCCTTGAGCTTAAGCGCACCCTCCAGGGCAATCGGGTAGTTGGCCTGGCGTCCCAGGAAGAGCGCGTTACTAGCGTGGTGATAGCGCTCGGCCAGTTCCACACAGATCGGCCCCGCCGATTCGAGAACCTGAGCCGCCTTACCGGGTAGTTCGATCAGAGCTTGGAGGTGTGGCCGGATCTGAGCGGGCGTCAGCACGCCACGGGCCTGGGCCAGGTGCAGGGCGAAGAGGTAACTGGCCGCCAGCATCGAGGTGAACGCCTTGGTGGATGCCACGCCAATTTCGGGGCCAGCGTGCAGGTAGAGCGGGCCACCGTCGGCAATGCGGGCAGCCTGGCTGCCGATGGCGTTGACAATCGCAATGCTTGGTGCGCCCTGGGCGCGAGCCTCCTCCATCGCCGCCAGAGTGTCCACCGTCTCACCGCTCTGGGTGATCGCCAGGAGCAGGGCGTTGCTCCCAAGCACCGGCTCGCGGTAGCGGAACTCGCTGGCGTAGTCCACCTCCACATAGACGCGGGCCAGTTGCTCGATCATAAACTTAGCTACCAACCCGGCGTGCCAGGCCGTGCCACATGCAGTAATGTAGATCCGCCCAATCTGGCGCAGATCCGCATCGCTCAGGCGCAGATCACCAAGCGAAACCTGCCCAGCCTCCTGGTCGATCCGACCGCGCAGCACATCGGTGAGGGCGCGTGGCTGCTCGGCGATCTCCTTTTGCATGAAGTGCTTGTAGTCACCCTTGGCGGCGGCCACCGGATCCCAACTAATCGTCGCCGGGCGACGCTCGACAGGCGCACCGTCCAGCCGGTTAATCCGCGCACCTGTGCTGGTAACTACGGCTAAGTCGCGATCTTCAAGAAAAATTAGATTGCGGGTGTAGTCAAGGATGGCCGGGATGTCCGAGGCGATGAAACTCTCGCCCTCGCCGAAGCCGATCACCACGCCCCCGGCGTTGCCAATGCGTGCGGCGACCAGGGTGCCGGGCTCCTTCACGCTCATGGCTACCACCGCGTTGCCGCCGCGCAGGTCAGCCATCGTGAGCCGCATGGCCGCCTCCAGCGAGCCAGCCTGGGCGTAGTAGTGGCCCACCAGATGGGCAATCACCTCGGTGTCGGTCTGCGAGACGAAGGTATGCCCCGCCTCAACCAGTCGGCCCTTCAGATCCAGGTAGTTCTCCACGATCCCGTTCTGGATCACCACAATCTCACCGTTGGCGTCGCAGTGGGGGTGCGCGTTCGCCTCAGTGACACCGCCGTGGGTGGCCCAGCGCGTGTGGCCGATGCCGATCTGCCCAGCGGCTGGTTCCTGCGCGAGACGGGCCATCAGATTGCCGAGCTTGCCCACGCTGCGCCGCAACTGGAGTCCCACGCCCTCGGCAAAGATCGCAATTCCCGCCGAGTCGTAGCCACGATACTCAAGGCGCTGGAGCCCGCCCACCACCACGTCTGTGGCGTTGCGCTGGCCGATATATCCGACGATTCCACACATAATTGTCGCTCCTGGTACGCCAGTTCTCGGTCGCGTTTCCCGCACAACCCGTATGCGGTTCGGCGACGGGATTATAGCATACGCAGGATCGGGTATCGCCTGAGAGTCGGCGGCAACTCGTTCCTGTGCTACCATCCATCTGCAATCTGTAACCTGCAATCTGCAATCTGCAATCTGCAATCTGCACTAGTTTAAGGAGCCTTCGATGCATATTCTGGTGACGAACGATGATGGGATAGACAGCCCTGGCCTGTGGGCTTTGGCCGGGGCGCTGCATGGCGCTGGGCTGGGACAGGTGACGGTCATTGCCCCCGAGGATGAGCAGAGCGGCACCGGCATGAGCATGCCGATGCGCGCTGAGTATCACATCCGTGCGGTGTCCGCGCCCGACCCGGCCCATGCCCACATCGCCGCCTTCGCTTTCAGCGGCACGCCGGTGGGCTGCGTCACCGCCGGAATGCTGACGGGACTCTGCCCACAGCCCGATGTAGTGGTGGCCGGTATTAACCGTGGGCTAAACAGCGGCACCAACGTGCTGCTCAGCGGCACCGTGGGCGCGGCCATGAATGCCGTCCTGTGGGGTCTGCCGGCAATGGCCGTCTCACTCCAGTTTGTGGGCAACGCGCCGCTGTTCTGGGCGACGGCGGCCCACGCCGCCGTCCGCCTCTTTCCGCTGCTGGAGGGACTGCGCGCTCGCGGTCCCCTGCTCCTCAACGTGAACGTCCCACACATCCGCGACATCGCAGATCTGCGCGGTTTCCGGCAGACCAGCGTCTCGGATTTTTTCTACGGGCACTGTCTCGATCTGCCCCTTGACCCTGAGGACGACGAGGGGCGGCAGCGGGTACACTTCCGCTTTGCGCGTGAGCGTATGCCGCTCACCTTCCCCGAGACCAGCGACGACGGGGCGATTCGGGCCGGTTACGTCACGCTGACGCCGCTTTCGCCCGTTGTTACTCATGACGAAGTGGATCTGACGGCGGCGTTAGCCACCATCAGATTGTCGTGACCCCTCGCGTGGATGTGCTAGTTTCGCTGGCACCTCCACGTAAGGTAGGCTACCCCCCAAACAGCAACCCCGCCAGGTAATCCGCCGTCGCCCCCGCGTTGGTGTACTCGTTATTGCTGAGTACAATCACCGTCAGCCCATCGTCGGGGTAACGACCGAAGTAGGTCACAGCGCCGCTCATCAAACCAGGGTGGTAGATCACCCGATGGTTGAAACGGGACTCGATCTTCCAGGCGTAGCCGTAGTTAAAGGAGTTGGGCGTATACATCTGGGCCAGCACATCAAGCGGCAGCAGCGTGCCGGCGTCAAGGGCTTGGGCCAAGGTGTAAAGATCGTCTACCGTCGAGAAGATGCTACCAGCCGAAAAGAGGTTACTCGTATCAATGGGTGTGGCCGCCGTACCAATGCCCACATAGCCGCGTGTACCACTCAGGGCCGCACCGTCGCCCACGTCGTAGCCCGTATTGAACATCCCCAGCGGCCCGAAAATATGCTCGCGCATATAGGCGGGGTACGCCTCGCCCGACATATCCTCGATCAGCCGACCGAGGATGACATAGTTCGAGTTGGTGTAGTGGTAAGCCGAACCAGGGGCAAACTCCAGGGGCAAGTTGCGGAAGCGGGCAATTACCTCATCGGGGGTAGCTGGCTTTGTCTCAACATCGATGAAGGAGAGGAAGTCGGTGTAATTCTGTAGCCCCGAGGTGTGGGCGAGCAGATCGTGAACCGTGATCGCGCCCCAGGTGTCCGGGCAGTCGCGCAGATAGGTGCAGATCGAAGCGCGCAGGTTGATCTTTTCCGCCTGCACAAGTTGCATCACCGCCAAAGCGGTAAGCGGCTTACTCACCGATGCCAGGCGGTATCGCGTCATCACCCCGGCGGGGATGCTCAGCTCCTGGTTGGCCAGACCATAGCCCTTGCGGACGAGCATCTGCCCGTGGTAGGCCACCAGCACCGTGCCGCTGAAGGAACCCTGCGTCGTGAGTTGCCCCAGGTACGAGTCCATCTGCGCAGCGACCGACTGAAGATCGGGGCTGGGTGTGCCCGACTGGGCAGGGGAGAACACGGCGGTCAGGGGCGCATCGGGCGCAGCGGTGGACACAACGGTCGGCAGCGGCGTCACCGTCGGCTGGAGCGTTGGCTGTCCTCCCGGCGCAGACACCAACTCGCTAGCCAGGGCCGAGCTGGTTGTTGGGGACGTAACGAGTGCAGAGAGACTCCCCGCGCGCGGGGCGCTACAGGTGGTGAGCAGTACGAGCAGGCAGACAGCCAGCCCGACAAGGCGGGCGTTCGAGCGCATCGATACAGATCCTCCGAGGTTCCCTGTCAGCAGAGTCGCGGTATTGTACCATGTCTCCGGCGGGGCGGATTGAGGACTCGTACAGATCCCCAAACTTTAATACTTTACGAATAAGGGATCTGCCCTCACCCCCCAGCCCCCTCTCCCTGAGCGGGAGAAGGGGAGTCGGACGCATCCTGTTGCGGAATCTTCCCTCTCCCCGTGAGGGAGAGGGGCAGGGGGTGAGGGGGCAAGGCCGGTGCGAGATCAGCTTATTCGAAAAGTATTGCCCC
>CAIRFY010000457.1 GCA_903877945.1 uncultured Oscillochloris sp.
GAAGATCAGATCCAGCAGATCGTCGCCCACCGTCTCGCCAGTGATCTCGCCGAGGGCGTTCAGGGCCACGGTCAGGTCGCCCGCCAGCAGGTCGGCGGGACGACCCGCGCCCCAGCTATCCACCGCCGCCCGTAGGTGATCTACCGCCCGCTGGAGCGCGTCGCGGTGGCGCGGGCTGCTCACCAGGCGCGCCTCCCCGGCGGCGGGCGGCGCGCCGCCCAGCAGGGCGCGGGCCACGGCCTGGGCCAGATCCTCGATCCCGGCGCCCGTGGTCGCGGAAGTGGCGACGGTCGCCAGGGCGAGAGGTACATCGCCCCACCCGGCCCTCCCCCCCCCTGCCCCCCTCGCCCGTTCAGGGAGAGGGGCCAGGGGTGAGGGCGGGCCGCCCTCCGCCTTATTCCACACCACAATCGTCGGCTTCTCCCGCGCCAGTGCGGCAATCGCCAGATCACCGGGGCCAACCGGCTCCGTCGCGTCCAGCACCAGCAGGGCCAGGTCGGCCCCCTGGAGTGCCTGGCGCGCACGCTCCACACCCAGTTGCTCCACCAGGTCAGCGCTGGTGTGAATCCCGGCGGTGTCAATCAGCACCACCGGGATGCCGCCCAGGTTCGCCGTCTCCTCCAGCGTGTCGCGGGTGGTGCCGGGGATCGGCGTGACAATCGCCCGGTCGGCGCGCAGCAGCGCGTTGAGCAGGGACGACTTGCCCACGTTGGGCCGACCCACCAGGGCCACACGTGCGCCCTGGCGGTAGATCACGCCCTGGTCAGCCCCGGCCAGCAGCCCCTCGGCGGCGGCCAACCCGGCCCGCAACTGCGGCCCGACATCCTGCGCGGGCACCTCGTCCTCGGGAAAGTCCACCACAGCGGTGACGTAGGCCAGGCACTCCAGCAGACCAGCGCGGGCGGCGCGCACCTCGCGGGCCAGCCAGCCGCCGAGCTGGGCCTGGGCCAGCGCCAGCCCCGCTGAGGTCTGGGCACGCACGACATCCAATCCGGCCTCGGCCTGGGTCAGATCGATCCGCCCGTTCAGGAAGGCCCGCAAGGTAAACTCGCCGGGATGAGCCAGGCGCGCACCGGCGGCCAGGGCCAGGGCCAATGTCGTCTGCACCGGCAGCGGCCCGCCGTGGCACGAAATCTCGACCACGTCCTCGCAGGTGAAGCTGCGCGGCGCACGCATAAACGCGCAGAGTACCTCGTCCACCACCGCGCCGCTGGCCGGGTCAACCACGTGGCCGTAGCGCAGCCGGAAGGGCCGCAGCGGGCCGGGGCGGGCCGGGCGGAAGATCGCCGCCGCCACGGCGCGGGCCTCGCGGCCGCTCACGCGGATCATCCCGACGCCGCCCTCGCCGGGCGGGGTGGCGATAGCGGCTATCGTGTCGTCGTACATAGGTGGTATTGTACAATATCTCCATGAAACACCTCTTCAACGGCCTGGCCCTCTGGCTGGGCACGCTCGACACGCTGGCGAACCACGCCGGGCTGCGCGGCGTAAACTGGGGCGGCGCAGCCAGCGGGCCGCTGCTGGCCCTGGCCGGGCTGCGCGGGCGTCCTCACGCCGGATCGCTCCTGGCAACCTTGCCCCTGGCCCTACCGCTCCAGGTCGGCCTGGCCTGCCTGGCTCGCCCCGGACTCAACCCCAAGCGCCAGTTGTTGCCGGGGGATTATGTCAACCGGACAGTACAGCAGCTCGACATTCCCGCCGAGTACGGGCCGGTTCCCGCCTTGCAAATCGCGCCCAAAGGCGGCGCACGAGTCGCCGTCTGTGTCGCCCACGGCTCCGGCTGCGACAAAACCTTCTATGCCTGGCGGCTGGCCGACGCCCTGGTGCGTGCGGGCATGGCCGTTCTGTTGGTGGATCTCGACGGCCACGGCGAGAGCCCGCGCCCGCAGGCGTTCCCCGACATCGTGGAGAGCGTGGCCGGGCCAGCCCGCTGGCTGCGGGCGCGCTACGAACACGTGGCCCTGCTCGGCATGAGCCTGGGCGGCGCAGTCACGGCGCGGGCCGTAGCCGAAGGCGCCCCCTGCGACGCCCTGGCCCTCTGGGAGTCCCCGCCCCGGCTGCGCCTGACCGACGCCGAGTACCGGCGCGCCCAGGTCGCCGAGGCCATCGGGGTGATCCGCCCGAGCCTCATCCACCTCTTCCGCGACGGCACCGCCTACCACGTCGCCCGTGGCTGGCGAACCAGCGGCATCCGCGCACGCATCGGCACCTGGGATCTCTTTGACCAGCTTGACCTCCTGGGCAGCCTGGGGCGGGTGCAGGCCCGGCAGGAGCGCCCGCCGCTCCTGCTGGTCTACGCCGGGCGCGACGCCGTCCTCCACCCTGGTTCAGACACCGAGGTGCAGTCCGCCACAGCGGGCTGGGGCGAGTTCAACCGCATCCCTGGCGCGTGCCACGTCTCCCTGCCAATCGAGCCAGAGACGATCAGGCTCACGGTGGGGTGGCTGGGGCGCACACTCAGCGCCAGGACGCATCCGACTCCCCCTCTCCCGCTCAGGGAGAGGGGGTTGGGGGGTGAGGGCTGATCGGCGATCACACAACTTTGCAACAGCCCTAATGAAGCACCTTCCCCACTATGTTCAAACCATAGTACAATTCAAGCGCCTCACTATTTTCTTAAGTTCGTGGAGTACCTTACTTCTATGGCAGTGACGACCTCTCTCCCTGGCACCCGGATTGACTACGCCACCACCCTTGATCACCGCAGCAAAATGCTCATCCTGGTTGGCGTACTGCTAAGCCTGTTCCTCTCGTCCCTCGACCAGACCATCGTCTCCACCGCCTTACCGCGCATCGTCTCCGACCTCCAGGGCATCGAACTGCTGGCCTGGGTTTCGACGAGCTACCTGCTGGCCTCCACGGCGATGGTGCCGATCTACGGCAAGCTCTCCGACATCTACGGGCGCAAGATCATCCTGCTCTTCGGCATCACCATCTTCCTGATCGGCTCGGTGCTCTGCGGCCTCTCTAGCTCGATGATCCAGCTCGTGATCTACCGTGGCGTCCAGGGCTTCGGCGCGGCGGCCCTCACCTCCACCGCCTTCGCCATCCCCGCCGACATCTTCGCGCCCGCCGAGCGCGCCCGCTACATGGGCATCTTCGGCGCGGTCTTTGGCGTCTCCAGCGTGATCGGCCCGTTCATCGGCGGCATCCTCACCGACGCAATCAGTTGGCACTGGGTCTTTTTTGTGAACCTGCCGGTAGGGCTGGTGGCCCTGGCCTTCATCGCGACCAAGCTACCCAAACTGCACAGCGGCGTCCATAGCAAGATCGACTACGCCGGGGCGGTCACGCTGCTGATCGCCGTGGTTCCGCTGCTGCTGGCTCTTACCCTCGATAAGACTCTGCATAGCTGGGACTCGCCGCTCATCCTGGGCCTAATCGCCCTCAGTGCGGTCGGGCTTGTCCTCTTCCTGTTCGTCGAAATGCGAGCCTCCGCGCCCATCCTACCGCTGCACCTCTTCCGCAACCACACCTTCGCCCTCACCTCAATGATCAGCGTGGTGATCGGCATAACTCTCTTCGCGGCGATCTTCTTCCTCTCGATCTACATGGTCAACGTCCTCGGTGTAAGCGCCACCGAGGCTGGTACCACCCTCATCCCGCTGATGCTGAGTCTGGTAACTAGCTCGGTCATCTCGTCAAACATCGTACAGCACACCGGTCGCTACAAGCCGATCATCATCACAGGCATGATCCTCATCGTCGCCTCGCTCTGGTGGCTGACCACCATTGCCATTGACACCTCGCCCTGGATGGTGCGCCTGCGCATGATCACCTTGGGCATGGGTCTTGGCCCGGCCATGCCGATGCTCAACTTGGCCATGCAGAACGCAGTACCCCGCGAGGATATAGGCGCGGCCACCGCGAGCCGTCAGTTCTTCCAGCAGATCGGCCAGGTGATCGGCTCGGCGGTCTTCGGCGCGGTTCTGACCAGTTCGCTCACGGCGGCGCTGACGGCAAACCTCGCGCCAATTCGGGCACAGACGCCCCCGGCGTTGGCCGCTCAGCTCGATCCGGCGACCCTGCGCAACGGCGGCAGTGCGGGAGGCGAAGGCGTGCATGGGGCGGTCGCCAACCCCGCCACCCGTATTGAGCAGGCTAT
This sequence comes from uncultured Oscillochloris sp., assembly GCA_903877945.1. Taxonomy (GTDB): domain Bacteria; phylum Chloroflexota; class Chloroflexia; order Chloroflexales; family Chloroflexaceae; genus Oscillochloris. The sequence continues at coordinate 4,106 of CAIRFY010000457.1, forward strand.
CACCGCACGCTTCACCGCCCAGCGCGACCTGCTCACCCGCGCCCTGCGTGCCGCCGATCCCGCCGCGATCCAGACTCTCGTGGCCGACCCGCAGACCCCGGCGCAGTTCAAGGAGTTGCTGGCATTGGTCGGCACGCTGCCCGCCGCCGCCCGCGAGCAGGCTCTCACCCAAGCCCTGGCGCGCATCGACGACGCCCAGGCCAAGGCCATCGCCCAGGGCAACGATCTCGGCGCGCAGATCGACCACGCGGTCAAGATCTCCTTCACCGACAGCATCACCGCGATCTACCGCTACGCGATTGTCCTGTCCATCATCGCCCTGGCCCTCGCCAGTTTCCTGCCCGAGATCCCGCTGCGCACATCGTACCATCACGAGACGCCGGTGATGATGGAGTAAGACGAGGTTCAAATTCGGTAATTCTAGGCTTTAGGCATTGTTTCAATCTAGCGTGATAGTTCAGCGCCGAGGCGATGAGGCGATGACTCGATACGAGCGCCTCATC
>CAIRFY010000458.1 GCA_903877945.1 uncultured Oscillochloris sp.
ATGCACACCGGGACGCTTCGCTTCGCTCAGCGTGACATGTGTAACAGGACGCATCCGACTCCCCCTCTCCCGTTCAGGGAGAGGGGGCTGGGGGGTGAGGGCTGACCGGCGACAAACTGTAAAGTATCTGCGAACCTTGTCTAACAAGATTTTGCCACAGAAGAACACGGAAAGACACAGAAATGACGAAGATCGCCATCCGCCTGGCCCTGCTGGTGGGAATCATCGCCAGCCTACTGACGATCCAGGGCGCATCGGCGCAGCCGGACGAGCCACGGCTCTTTCCACAGACCGGCTACACGATCAAGGGGAACTTCAAACGCTATTGGGAAGAGATGGGCGGCCTGAGCGTGTTCGGCTACCCGATCTCTTCAGAGGCGTGGGAGGTCAATGCTGCAGATGGCAAGCAGTATGTTACCCAGTGGTTCGAGCGCCACCGCATGGAGGATCACCCGGAACTGGCCAACGATCCGAACTACTACATCCTGCTGGGCCTGATTGGCAACGAACTCTATCGCCCATCGTCGCCGGTGACGCCAAACACGTACCTGCGGGAACCCTGCCGTCTGGTCGAGGGAGTCCCGGTCTGTGGGCGCTTCCGTACCTACTGGGATGCGTTCGGCCTCAAGTTTGGCCCTACCGAGACCTACCGCAACAGCCTGGCCCTGCACGGTAAGCCGATCTCATCGCTCATCCAGATGCCGATCCAAGGGAAGACGTACCAGGTCCAGTGGTTCGAGCGCGCCCGCTTTGAGTGGCATGGCCCTGGCTCACAAGACTCGCAGTCAATCGGGCCGGTGCCGGGGAGCTACGACGTCCTGTTTGGCTTGCTTGGGACGCAGGCGATCCGCCCCGAAAAGCGCTACGCTCTCACCAGCCCCGCATCTAGTGATAAGCAGGCGATGGATCGCGCCAGCAATGGGCGCGGCAACCTCAACTATAACGCGGCGGCACCGATCAGTGATCAGGCATCCGGCGGGGCAACCACGCTGCTGGTGCCACCAGCAGCACCGCCTGCAGTAACACCACAGGATCTGGTCGCCAACCCAGCCCAGATCGCCAGGGTGGTGATTGGTGGCCTGCGAGTCAGCGCCGACCTGCCCGGAATCCCCGCCGGAGTCTACGCCGTCACTTTGCGCAAGGACGGACAGGCGATGCGGCTGGAGAACGCTGATGGTCATACGGTCGAGATTCCGGCGGTGATCAGGAGCCTAGCACTGGCCTACGAACGCCCGACAACAACCGTCGCCGCAGTGTCGGCAAATCAGCAGAGCGGGTTCAACCGCCAGATCTGCTACGGCTGGGGCCACACCCAGGTCTGTGGTCTCTTTGCCGAAGGCGAGAATGCGAGTGACCAGACAACCATAAGCGACGGGCTCGCCCAGCTTGCCCTGCGCCCGGATCAGGTTGATCTGAGTCAGACTATGTCGGTCGTAGCCGGTGCCGCCCCGCTCGACCAGTGCGCGCACGCGCTCGCGGCAAGCCCGCCAGATTATCGCGGCTGCCCTGCCAGCGTGCTGGCGGCTCCGGCCAGCGGGGCGCAGGCGCTGCGGCCCGCTGATCAGGCCAGCGACCTGGGGGTGCTGGTGATTCCATCCGCTGTGGACGAGCAGGTGTATGCCGATGCCGAGTTCCTGACAGCGGTCGATCATCTGCCTGCGGGTGCCTATGTAGCCGAGTCGCTCGTGCGCGATAGCGACCAGCGCCTACCTAATGGCGGCACCTTCTCACGGGTGCGGCTCAGTGGGCCGACGGGTACGTTTTACATGCCCGCCGTGGTGGGCGTGTCGGCTGTCGGTGACGCGCTGGGCGAGGGGTTGCGCAGCACCACGTCAGCGAGCATCTCCGTTGGCACCAACCTGATCCTGGGCGACACCTGCTTCTTCAAGGTGGCCCAATGTCCGGTTGACCCCGCGAACCTGGTGCTGCCGCATACGCCGTCGTTCATCCCGCCGCCTACACCTCCGACCACGGCGGGCAGTTCTTTCGGCATCGCCAGCAACATCGCCAGCCGCCACCCAGAATATGCGAGCCTCCCGGCTCCGGTCGATGCGGTGGCCGGGCTGGAGGTTGGCTGGGCACGCGAGGACTTTCAGTTCAAGCGGATTGAAGAGGCTCCCGGCCAGTTCAACTGGGGCTTCACCGACAAGGTCGTGGATCTGCTCAGCCAGCGCGGGGTACAGATTATTGGCATCCTTGATCAGCCGATACCGGCGTGGGCTAACGGACAGAACGCCGATAACGTCCCGCCTGACCCGCAAACCTTTGCGGCCTTCGCCGAAGCGGTGGTGACGCGCTACAAAGATCGCGTTCACTACTGGCAGATCTGGAACGAGCCGCACGACGCAAGCTACTGGGCGCCCCAGCCCAATCCTGCCGCCTACGCCGCTCTGCTGAAAGCCACCTACGCCGCCATCAAGGCCGCCGACCCGAGCGCCCAGGTGCTGCTAGGTGGTCTCGTTTCGCCTCAGCCCGCGATTGA
>CAIRFY010000459.1 GCA_903877945.1 uncultured Oscillochloris sp.
CCCGCGTCCCCGCGTCCCCGCGTCCCCGCGTCCCCGCGTCCCCGCGTCCCCGCGTCCCCGCGTCCCCGCGTCCCCGCGTCCCCGCGTCCCCGCGTCCCCGACTCACCGCGTCCCCACGTCACCGCGTCACCACGTCACCGCGTCACCACGTCACCCCCTCACCGCCCCCCCGGCTCAAGCTGCGAGAAGTAGCTGCGCACAAAGTCCTTCAGGTGCGGCGGGATATAGCCGCGATCCAGAGCCTCGCTGGCGGCCCGCGAGTACTCGGGGTAGATCTGCTCGTAGGGCACCACCGAGGGGTTATTCGCGCCGGGCAGGTTGCTCTGGCCCTGCTGAGACTGGCTCTGGCCTCCCTGGCCCTGTTGGCCCTGCACAAAGTCGGGGGTGCCGCTCTGGCCCGAGGGCTTAAACGGCTGGTAGACCATGCCCTCGCTACCGTGGCCCTGGCCCTGGCCCTGGCCCGTCGGGCGGTTCGGGTTGATGTTCCCGGTATTGCTGCTCTGGTTCTGGCCGAGGTTCGGCGCGGTGCTGCCGCCGCCGCCACCGCCAGGCTGCTGGCCCTGCTGGCCCTGCTGACCCTGTTGGCCCTGTTGGCCCTGTTGGCCCTGTTGGCCCTGCTGACCCTGTTGGCCCTGTTGGCCCTGCTGGCCCTGCTGACCCTGTTGGCCCTGTTGGCCCGCCTGGCCCTGCTGACCCTGCTGGCCCTGTTGGCCCTGTTGGCCCTGCTGGCCCTGCTGCCCCTGCTGGCCCGCCTGGGCGATCTGCTGGCGGCCGCTCTGCATCTGCGAGAGCGACTGTTGAGTCGCCTGTTGATTGGCGAGGGTCTGCTGGGCCTGTTGGACGTTTTGGGACGCCTGCTGGAGCTGTTGAGCCGCCGCCTGTTGGTTGCCACTGCGCAGGGCGTTCGCCGCGTTCGCCAGACTCTGCGCCGTCTGCTGGTCGCTGCCAGCCATCTGGGCGGCCTGCTGATCAAGCTGGTCAGCGAGTTGCTGGCGCTGCTCCTCGCTCATCTGGGCGAGCTGCTGGGCGAGTTGCTGGAGATCCTGGGCGGCCTGGCCCAAGCTAGGCCGCTGGCTGGGCTGACGGCCAGAGAGCGACTCAAGATTACGCGCCATTTGCTCAAGGGCGGCGCGGCGTGCATCGGCATTCGGATCAAGCTGCTGCTGAAGACGAGCCTCGGCGGCGGACAGGTCAGCCAGAGCCTCCTGCTGATCGCCGGGGTTGCGACGCAGGCTCTCGCGCAGAGCGGCGAGCTCCTTCTGGAGCCGCTCAAGGTCGGCCGGGCTCAGTTCGGCATTTTTGGTCAGTTCCTGCTGAAGCTGGGCAAGCTGCTGATCGGTCTGTGCGAGGGCGGACTGCACCGCCTGACGCTGGGCGATCAGCGCATCCTGCGGGTTCGGCAGCACCAGCAGAGCGATCCCAACCGCCAGGGGCACGAGGCTCCAGAGCAGCCAGGTGCGGTCAAAGCGCAGAGGAAGCTGTCCAGCCCGCAGGGCGGACGCGATCAGCCCGGCGTCCTCCTGCTGCCGCTCGCTGAGCGGGTCGTGGGCCTGCTGCTGGTGCAGTTCAATCGCCGTCGACAGGCGCTCGCGCAGGTCGAGCAGAAGATCGACCCGCTGGGCCACCCGCCGCAGCGGCAGCGGCCTGAGCAGAACGTAGCCAAGCACAATCAGCGCCCAGATCAGCAGGGGCGCACCGGCCCACAGCCGCAGATTGACAATCGGCACAAAGCGCCCCGCCAGGGCGATCAGCACAAAGCCCATCGCGCCCGCCCAGAGCGTCCGGCTGGCGAAAAGCAGCGTATCGCTCACGCGCAGCCGCAGGCCCAGGGAGCCAAGCTGCCGACGCACACTATCGTAAGGGCTGATGGCCTGGGACATCGGTTATTCTTCCTTCCGCCAGACCTGCTTCTCGATCACCTGGCGGGCCATGGTGCCCTGCTCCCAGACCTCAACCACGCGCTGACTGACAATTGTCACCGTGTTGCGCACCACTTCGGCGTCGGCTTTGGCGATAGCAGCCATCGACTGGGGCTTGGCACCTACGGCGGGCAGCCGGGAAACCTCAGATCGGCGGCGCAGCCAGGACAGGCCAGCCTCGGCGGCCACGGTGGCGAGGCCCACGGCCAGCACCTTACCGGCCTGCTTGATCTGAGCAACGGGAATTTGCTGACCAACAATTGTGATGGCCGTCACTCCCGCACGTGCGAGGGCGTCGTGCTGGAGAGGCTCGCCGCACGCGCCGCAGTAGCGGTTATCGAGGGGGTTGCCATGTTGGCAAGCCGGGCAGATGCGCTCAACCATACGGATGCTCCTCATGGGTAGGGAAAGACATGGTGCATGAAGTATAACATTGTGCAGAATCGGGTGTCAATGTTCGTTCAGCGTATGCCTACTCAGCGCCCGATGGTATACTTCTCTTCTAACGACAGTGGCACGTAATACAATAGGGGTAGTATGGACGAGATCATGAGCGGTGCCACGGTGCGCCGTGGTGCCATCGACCTGCGCAGCGATACGGTGACGCTGCCGAGTCCGGCAATGCGCGAGGCTATCGCACGCGCTGATCTGGGCGACGATGTTTACGGCGAGGATCCAACGGTGAACCAGCTAGAGGAACGTGCCGCCGAGATGATTGGCAAGGAGGCGGCGGTACTGGTGCCCTCCGGCACGATGGGCAACCTGAGTGCGCTGCTGGCCCACGGCAGGCGCGGCGAGCGAGTGATCCTTGGCGACGAGTGCCACATCTACTGCTACGAGGCTGGTGGAGCCTCGGCCCTTGGCGGGTTGATCTACCACGCCTTGCCCAACCGCGCCGACGGTACTATCGATCTCGATGCCATGCGCAAGGCCGCCGAAATGGGTGCCGATCTGCACGAGTCGCCACCCGGCCTGATCTGCTTGGAGAACACCCACAACCGCTGCGGCGGCGTGGTGCTGCCCATCAGCTATATGGCTGCCGCCCACGCTATCGCCCAGGAGTATGGGTTGCCGTTGCACCTCGACGGGGCACGCATCTTCAATGCCGCCGTGACCCTGGGCGTCGATGTGCGCGAGATCACTCGGCACGTCGATAGCGTGCAGTTCTGTCTCTCCAAGGGTCTCGCCGCACCGGTTGGCTCGCTGGTGGCTGGCCCGCGCCCCTTCATCACGCAGGTGCGCCGCATACGCAAACTGCTCGGCGGTGGCATGCGCCAGGCCGGGGTGTTCGCCGCCGCCGGGGTTGTCGCTCTGCGCGAGATGGTCGGTCGTCTGGCTGAGGATCACGCCAACGCCTACACCCTCGCCGTCGGCTTAGCCGAGATCCCTGGGCTCAGCATCGATATGGGCCTCGTGCAGAGCAATATCGTCCGCTTCGAACTGAGCGATAGTCGGCTGAGCGTCGCCGATCTCCTCACACGATTGCGAGAACGCGGCGTGCTGATGGGCAGCATGGGCGGCAGGATCGTGCGCGCCGTGACTCACTATGGCGTCGGGGCCGACGACATCGGCTATGCCGTACAGGCGATGCGCGAGGCGCTTACCTAACCCACAACGAGAGCGGAGCGATGATGGATCATGCTGGACATAACCGGATCCTCCCCGATTCTAGTCTATGGGAAGCCCTTGTCGCTATGTCGTCCGATGGTGTTGTGATCACCGATGCGAATGATCGGATCACGCTGATCAACCCGACAGCGACGCGCTTACTTGACATCCAGGGCGATTCGCCGGTCGGACGCCACATCACCGATATTCTTCCGCTCACCTCTCATGACGACGATGATGATGACACTCAGATCATTATTGGCGACGATGTCTACACTCTGTGTCGCACCACACGAGGCGACCAGGATACCATGCTGCTCATCCAGCCAACCCAACACACCAACGATGTTGTCCGGCAGTTGCACCGTGAGCAACAGCTACGCCAACTGACGATGGATGTCAGCAGCGCCCTGGACATTGACACGATCCTAGAGCGGGTGGCTCAGATGAGCATGGAACTGATCGATGCGGACAGCGGCACCCTGTCGCTCTACAATTCTGACCACGACTACCTCCTGACGACCAGGATCATCAATCTGCCCCCGAGCAGCATTCCATCTCCACTCTACCGTGGCTCCGGCGTGATCTGGGATCTGATTGACACCGGGCGATCTGCCATTATCAACAACTATCAGCATGAGCCAAAGGCGCTGCCGAGCCTGATCGCGCTAGGGGTAAGGGTGGTGATCGCAGTGCCGGTGCGGATCTCCAACCAGATCCTCGGCGCAATCTCGCTCTACCGGGTGACGCCGGGCAGAATGTTCAGTCGGCATGATCGAGAGTTGCTTGAGATGATTGGTCTCCAGACGGGGATCGCCCTTCAGAACGCCCGACTCTACGAAGAAGCGATCCACGAGTCACGACGCCGACATAAGCTTTACGCAGCCAGCGTTGAAATCGGTGCGGCCCTCGACATGGAGGATCTCTACCAGGCCATCCACCGCGCCGCCTGCCACATGCTGGTCTGTGACAGCTTTGCGATTGCACTGTACGACAAGCAGAGCCAAGAGGTCGCCTATGTCTACACGGTGGATCATCAGGGGCGCTGGCCTGCTCGCCGAGTCCCCCTTGGCCACGGACTCCTCGGCCATGTGATCCACACCGACACCTCGTTGCGCCTGAGCAACAGCGATACGGAGATTGAGCGTATCTTCGGGGTTGGCACCCACAGCGACATCGCCATGTCCCGCTCGATCCTTGCGACGGTGATGCACACCGGGGATCAGATCGTTGGCGCGATCACGGTACAGTCCCAGGCGCCATTCGCCTACACGAGCAAAGATCTCGACGCCTTGGAGATGCTGGCATCTACGGCGGCAATCGCCACACAGAATGCCCACCTCTTCGCCCGCATCCAGAAAATGGCGACCATCGACCCACTCACCCAGATCCCCAACCGCCGCCACTTTTTCGAGATCGCGTCGCACGAGATCGAGCGCGCAAATCGCTACAAACGTCCGATGAGCCTGGTGATATTCGATATTGATCGCTTCAAGGCAGTGAACGACACCTACGGCCATATCGCGGGCGACCACGTGCTGAAGACCGTCGCCGCCCGCTGCCGTTACGAACTGCGCGATACTGACACGGTCGCACGCTACGGGGGCGAGGAGTTTGTGATGCTTATGCCGGAGACGAGCTACGCCCAGGCCCTGCTGGTCGTCGAGCGTCTGCGCGTCTGTATCAGCGAGGCACCGGTGGAGAGCGATGTCGGGCCGATCCCAATCTCCGTGAGCTTGGGCTTCGATAGCTGCGATGAAATGTTCGCCGGTAGCCTGGAGAAACTGCTCGACCGGGCTGATCAGGCGCTCTACGTGGCAAAGCGCGGGGGGCGCAACCGGGTGATTGGGTTCCGCTCCCTGGTCTTCGGACACGATGGGATCGGCCAGCCCCACGCCAGCTAAGACAAGTTTGCAGATTTTAGATTTTAGATTTTAGATTTTAGAATTAGGATGCGTCGCATGTGCCCAAACTGTCAAGGATCCATGAACCTGTCTAACGCATGGTTCAATCCAGCCTGACAGTTCAGCGACGAAACGATGACGCGGTGAGGCGCTCCGTATCGCCTCATCGCCTCGTCGCCTCGTCGCAAGACGGTAAAGCTGAAGGTGTCCATCACGCGGCCCGCTCGGGGCGGTTCATGCGGGCACGCACGACCTCGATTACTATTGGCAGCACCGATACGAAGACAATCGCCAGGGCCACGAGCTCAAAGTTTTTCTGCACAAACTCGAACTGGCCGAAGAGGAACCCCGCGCCGAGGAAGAGGAGGACCCAGAGAACACCGCCGACCACATTGAAGGTGATGAACTGGCGGTAGGGCATCTTGCCCAGACCCGCGACGAAGGGGGCGAAGGTGCGGACAATTGGCACAAAACGGGCCACAATGATCGTCTTGCCGCCGTGCTTCTCAAAGAATATGTGGGTGCGGTCGATGTACTCCTGCTTGAGCAGCGGCTTGGGGCGGTCAAGCATCCAGCGGCCCAGCGAGGTGCCGATCCAGTAGTTCACCGTATCGCCCAGAATAGCGGCGAGGATCATCAGGACAAGCAGCAGCGGGAAGGGCAGGGCATCGGCGTACTTCGCCGAGAGGGCACCGGCCGCAAAGAGCAGCGAGTCGCCCGGCAGGAAGGGCGTGAAGACCAGCCCCGTCTCACAGAAGATCACCACAAACAGGATTCCGGTCGTCCAGCCACCGTAGGCGGTGACGAAGCCGTCGAGGTATCTATCAATGTGGAGGATGAAGTCGATGATGCCCTTTATAACGTCCATGAGTCACCCTTATAGCGTGCGTTGACAACCTGATCGCCGTGGCGATTGTACCGTTCAGGTAGCATAACGTCAATTGGAGCAACGCCCCCTCACCCCCTGCCCCTCTCCCTCACGGGGAGAGGGGAGTTTCTTCATCAGGATGCGCTCGGCTCCCCCTCTCCCGTTCAGGGAGAGGGGGCTGGGGGGTGAGGGCTGTCCGGCGACCACACGACTTTGCACATGC
>CAIRFY010000460.1 GCA_903877945.1 uncultured Oscillochloris sp.
CCTCGATCTGCGGGCGTGCATCCTCGATCTGCGGGCGTGCATCCTCGATCTGCGGGCATGCATCCTCGATCTGCGGGCATGCATCCTCGATCTGCGGGCATGCATCCTCGATCTGCGGGCGCAGGTGAGGTGCATGATGGGCGAGTTAATCTTTGCCGCTGCCCGTGCCACCCTTGAACGGAACGTGGGAATCTAAGCGCGTGCGAATGCACATGAAGAAGCCGAGACGATTGCCAGGATGTTTCACTCTGGCGTACACTGGCCCTACGGGGCGGCCTGCTCAGTCAGCCACTCGCGCAGTGCGGGTACGGAGAAGTCGGGCGCGACCGCCTCCAGATCTTTGAGCGCCGTGCTGGGGGGCGTTTCAGATGGGATGGTGAAGCGGGCGTACAGTGCGGCTTGCTTCACATGGTAGGCGTTGACCACCGACTCGATGGTCATCCAGCCCTTGATCTCGGCCGGGTCGGCCCCACTGAGTTGTACGACCGAGCCGTCCGGCATGAGCTTATCGGAAGCTGACCAAAGCCCGGCATACTGGGCGACCTGGATGGTGCCAAAGAAGAGTACCAGGATGAGGGCGGCGTAGGCGAGCCCGCTGATGCGCAGGCTGCCGTGGGCGCGGGGTGCGCTGGTCTGGGTAGTCATCATCATCTCCTGACTTATGGGGAGATGAGCATCGCGAAGTCGTAGGCAGTCTCGCCCATATTCCCCGCGTAATCCTCCCAGAAGATCGTCTTGTCATCTACCTGATGCACACCACGCTGGACGAGCGCGGTAATCCCATAATCTTTGTAGACCGCGCCGATAAACTCCTCGCTGCTGGTGAGGCGGCCCTTGTAGCGCGCACGCAACCCGCCGACGCCGAAGTCGCCCAGGGCGCGCTCGTTCGAAAGGTAGACCAGGTCAGCCTTGCTGCGCAGGCGACGCTTGACCAGATCCTTGTGGATGTTAGAGATATACTCCAGGGCCGCGCCCTGGCAGGTGGCACCGGGGTGGCCGGTGCCGAAACGCTCCACGATGCCCTTGATGTCGTGGGCGATGATTGCTTCGTCTTCGGCGATCAAAATACGCACGTCGCACTATCCCGTGGCAACAGGTGATGAACCTGCACCCGCAATCGCACCCTAGCTACACCCGTCCCGAGCCGAGCCACCCGCCAGCGCCGCGATGGCGGGAAGAAGGTCACGATGGAGCGTGTCAACGCTGAGGAAACGGTCTGTGCCGACACTGAGCGCGGCCTGTTGGTACTCCACAAGCCCGAGTTGCGCGATTGCGATGATCTTGACATCGGGGACGATCACACGCAGCGGCGCGATCAGGGCCAGAGCCTCCGGTGCATTACCATCGAGACCCAGGACGATCACCTGTGGCCGACGCACCGCTGCGAGCGCCAGGGCATCATCGGGGCGGAATACAGCACCAACCACCGCCACGGTACATGCGCGTGGCTCATCAAGAAAGCGACTGACCATCTGCACAAAGGCCGGATGGTGGGCGACCACGAGTACTGAAATACATGACACCGTTTGCATCGCCACCCTCACTGATACGCACCTGCGATGGAATCCGTAAGGGACGCTGAACAAGATTCGCAATAGCGCAAAAGTAACGCGGTGAAGCGTCCTGTCATTCTGAGCGAAGCGAAGAATCCCGGCCGGGATTCTTCGCTTCGCTCAGAATGACAGCGTTACTTTTGCTCTGTTGTCAAAAATCGCTCTCTCCGCCACGATGATCATGACACCGGGCATCCGAGCTATGGCCTACCAAACGCACCCCGTGCTAGAGGAACCGCTTCATTTTACTGATTTCCGCCCACCCGTCATCCACCGAGGAGACGACCACGCGAAAGTCGTCGTTACCTGTTTCTTCGGCGGCCTGTCGTACCGCGATACGCGTGACTGCACTGGGCATAACCTCCACTGTTTTATAGAGGTTGTGATCTTTGGCGTAGCGCATTGCTTGTGCGATACTCTCCTTCGTTTTTTCGGAGGGAGGCTTTAGCTCGGTTAAATCGGCCAACGTAAGGAATCGCTTTCCGCGCATACTGTCCACGGCTTCGTTGAACTGTTTCAGAAACTGCGTCGAGATCTGTGCCACCAGCGCATCTGTCCAGAAGCCCTTCAGCCGGACGTAGACGACACGGTCGTTCGTAGAGACGACTTCGAAGTAATCGGTGATTTTCATAGAATGCTCCTTATTGTATCGCCACTCTCCCTCGCCTGCGCCGGAAGTCCCGACGATGGTAACGATGCGCAACTATGACGCCATTGTCGTTGCCGCGCACCATCAACTCCAGCATAGCAGGTGGCGCGGGTTTGCACGAGCGTAGCAGTACCCGCCGTGGGGCGGGATTGGTACGCGCATCCAGTCACAGCTAATCGAGCGAGATCAGGCCGCGCTTGATCGCATAGCGCACCAGATCGGTCTGGTGCCGGAGATCGAGCTTGTGCATCACATTGGTGCGGTAGGTCTCGACCGTGCGCTCGCTGAGCCCGAGGCGTGCCGCGACCTCGGCGGAGGTGGCACCAAGGGCGACGAGGGGCAGCACATCACGCTCGCGTGCGGTGAGCAGTTCGTAGGGGTCTTCGATGGCGGACTCGGTCTGCCGCAGATAGCTACCAATCATGCGCTCAGCGAGCGCACTGCTGAGATAGCGCCGATGGGCAGCGGCCTCGCGCACCGCCAGAACAAACTCGGCGGCCTGGGCCTCCTTGATCACATAGGCAATGGCTCCGGCGCGCAATGCCTCACGCACATAGAGATCATCGGCGTGCATCGAGAGCACCACCACACGCGTCTGCGGCGTACTCGCACGCACCGCCCGGATGACCTCGATCCCGCTCATCCCCGGCAGCATCAGATCGACGACCAGCACATCCGGGGTGAGCCGGGCAACGAGATCGATTGCGGTAGGACCATCGGCGGCCTCTCCCACCACCGTGCAGTGCAACTCGCGCTCCAGCAGACTACGCAGCCCCTGGCGCATGACATGGTGGTCGTCGACTAAGATGATCGTGATCGGCTCCATCAGCGTCCTTCTTCTGCCGCAGCCACCGAGGTGAGCGGGAGCAGTGCGTAGAGGCGGGTGCCTTCACCGGGTGCGGAATCAATCCTGAACTGTCCACCCACAAGCAGCACTCGCTCGTGCATGCCAACCAGGCCAACAGAGTGATGGGCGCGCCGCGCAGCGGCGACATCAAACCCACAGCCCTCATCCTCAATCGTGATCGCGAGATCTCCCTGGTGGAGCCAGATCTGCACGGCGGCGTGATCAACCTGCGCGTAGCGCGCCACGTTCGTCAGTCCCTCCTGGACAATCCGATACGCCACGATCACCACCTGTAGCGGGAGCGGGGTCGGCAACTCGCGATACTTAAAGTCAACCGCAATGTGGGTCTGCTCGTGGTAGCGGCGAATATACCAATGGAGCGTGGGCAGCAGCCCCAGGTCATCGAGCATCGGCGGAAGCAGATCGAGCGACATCTGGCGCACCTGCCCGGTCAGGGTCGTCACAACCTGCTGCGCCGTGCGGAGCCGGGCGCGGATCTGCTCCGCCGTCTCCTGCGTACCGGCCTCCAGCACCATATTCAGCCCGGTTAACATCTGTCCGATCTCGTCGTGGAGTTCGTGGGCGAGCGCCCGCCGCTCCGTCTCCTGCGCGTTCACGAGTCGCAGCGAGAGCGCACGCATCTGGTCGGCATAGGTGCGCAGCGCCTGATCCGCGTACCGAACGGCGCTGATCTCGACTACTATTACGCCGAGCCCGATCGGCGGCGCAGCGGGGGCGGCCACGGGGTAGCAACTCATCAGCCAGTGACGTTCATCACCAGGGGCGGCCCATGTCTCCCCGCGCAGTTCCAGGTTAAGAATCGGCTGGAGGTTGGTGAACACGGAGCGATACAGCGGCTCCAGTCGATCCGCCAGATGCGGAAGCACATCCCGCACTGGCTGACCGATGTGACTGCTGGCTGATTGACCATTCATCGTGGCAAGGGCATCGTTGATACGCACGAAGCGCAGGTCACGATCAATGAATGCCAATCCGACCAGGGTGTTAGCGAACAGCGTATCGAGCAGGGTGAGGAGCGACTCGGGCGGCAGCAGCGACATAAAGAATCCGCCAGCGATGGGGCGTCTTAATGCCTCATCGCTCGTGAACCTTCCGTTCACATCTATCGATGTGAGGACGAGGCACGAGGCTCTGATAGGGAATAGCTCTGGTAGACAGCGATAACTACCCCCATGCTATCACACCACTGCAAGACTTTACGTGGCACCCGTGTCAGGGGTTTTTTGCTAAGGGTGCCTTCAAGGGTGATCATCGCTGGGCCGTGGCTCAACAGACCTTCTGCGTAGGTGAAGATATCAGTGCTGGGGGGCAGCCATTCGATGTCGGCTGCGCTTTCGTCATCTCAATACCCTGGAGCAGGCGGAATTGGGAGAGCAAACGTAAACTCAAAACCCTCACGCTTTTGTCATCAACGGGGTATAGTCGTAATGACAGGTCGTATGCTATACTTGGCGCATGTGTCGTACAGATTTCATCCGTCTGTACCAGCGGGGGCACGTCTTTCTTCGCTGCTGAAGGAGTTGGCATGACTGATACGTCCCCTGTTGTTTCCGCTACTCTAACCCTTCCCACGCTCAGCGTCCTGCGTGCCCGCGTAACCTACCGTCTGCTTGAACCAACCACCCTCCCGCCCTACAAGGGCGCGCTACTGCGCGGCGGCTTCGGCTACGCCTTCCAGCGCGCCGCCTGTCCCTCGGCCTGTTGGGGCCACTCCGACCAATGCAAGGCCGGGATGATTTGCCCCTACCGCTGGGTCTTCGAGACGCCACGCCCGCCCAGTGCCACCCACCTCCACGACCTCCAGGATGTGCCGCGCCCCTTTGTCATCGAGCCGCCCCTCGACCACAAGCGCAGCTACGCCGCCGGTGACGCCCTGGAATTCGGGCTGACCCTGATCGGACGCGGGATTGACTACCTGCCCTACTTTCTGGTGGGCTTTGAGGAACTCGGCAAAGCCGGACTCGGTCGTGACCACGCGAGAGCCAAACTGGAGCGGGTTGAGGCACTCGAACCCTTCCGCCCCATTGGTCGCCCGATCTACCAGGACGGGCGCACCTTCGATACAGGCGACCTACCGACCTTACGCATTGCCGATCTGGCGGACCCCGCCAACGCGCTGCCCACCGACCTGCGACTGACCCTGCGCACCCCGCTGCGGGTCAAGTCCCGTGGCGCGTTCATCGAGCAGCTCGACCTAGCGGCCATCGTGCAGGCGGTCTGCTGGCGTCTGGCTGCCCTGTCCGCCTTCCACGGCGACCCCTGGGAGTTCGACTATCGTCCAGTAGTAGACGCC
>CAIRFY010000461.1 GCA_903877945.1 uncultured Oscillochloris sp.
GCCCCGCCCCAGGAATAGGCCACCAGGTTGATCGCCTCGGTCGTGTTGCGGGTGAAAACCACTTCCCGTTTATGCGCCGCCCCGATAAACCGGGCCACCTTACCGCGTGCCCGCTCGAAGGCGAAGGTCGCCTCCTCGCTCAGCTTATACACGCCACGATGAACATTGGCGTTGTAGCGGCGGTAGTAGTCATCCAGGCACTCGATCACCTGTCGCGGCTTCTGCGATGAGGCACCGCTGTCGAGGAAGGCCAGCAGTTTGCCGTTCACATGCTGCTGCAAGATCGGGAACTCGCGTCGTAGGGCGACCACGTCGAATGGAGAGAGTTTGGTCATAGTAATGCAAAATGCAAAATGCAAAATGCAAAATGCGCAAGAGCGATGATCTGTTCGGTCGAAGCGCCGCCCTTTTGCATTTTGTATGTCAAATTTTGCCTTCAATAATCCCCGTCAGCTCGTCGCGCAGCGCCTCGACCGGGATGCGGTTCAGGGCCGGCTCGAAGAAGCCCATCACGATCATCCGCCGAGCGTCGTCGCGCTTAATCCCACGCGCCTGCATGTAAAAGAGCTGGGTGTCATCCACGTCGCCGCTGGTTGAGGCGTGGCCGCCCTTGAGGACATCGTTGGTGTCGATCTTCAGGCCAGGGATTGAGTCGTTGCGGGCCTTCGGGCTGAGGTGCAGGGCGTGTTCCTCCAGCCGCGTGCTGGTCGCCTTCGACTCGTGTTCGATCTTGATCATGCCGTCGAAGACGCTGTAGGCACTATCGTTCACCACGGTCTTGAACTGCATAAAGCTCTCGGCGTTATAGCCGACGTGGCGCAACCAGGGCGCGATAACCAGGTTTTGCGTGCCGTTGCCGAAGGTGGCCCCCAGCCAGTGAACCTGCGAGCCGTTTCCTTCCAGGCGGGCCTCAGCCTCGACATGCTGCACCTGGCCACCCAGGGACACCGATGTCCACTCGATTGAGGCGTCTCGCCCAAGGACAACCTTCTGCCCACCGATATGGTAGACGCCCGCGCCCCAGTGCTGCACGCTGGAGAAGCGGATGCTGCTGCCGGGGCCAGCCAGGATCTCCGTGACCGGCCCGGCCAAGGCGGCGGCGACGTGGTTGTGCGAGGTGAACTCCTCGATCAAGGTTACGCTGGCGTTATCCTCCAGGATCACTAGGGTGCGCGGGAAGATTGCCTGGTTTGCGTCGGCCAGGGTGTAGCAAACCCGCAGCGGCATGTCAATCGCCACGCCCTTGGGCACATACAGGAACGCGCCGTCCTGCCAGAGTGCCGCCCGCAGCGCGCTGAACTTATGATCCAGCGGCACAACCGCCGTGTCCATCTTCGCCTTAATCAGCGCCTCGTGGCTGCGCAGGGCGGCGGCCATCGTGGTGAAGACCACGCCGCTCCCGGCCAGTTCGGCGTCCCACTGGATCGCCGTACCCTGGGGAGCCTGAGTCGGCACCAGCGCCTCGGGGTTCAGGCCGGACAGGTTGGTACGCCGCCACTCGGGCGGGGCGGCCTGGGCGAAGAAGGCCCACGCCTCGCGGCGGCGCTCGGTGAGCCAATCCGGCTCACCCGCCGCAACCGACAGGGCGACGATCTGCTCGGCGGTCATATCTTTCAGGGTGAGTGATGTCGTCATATTTTTCTCGTAGAGACGCCCCGCCGGGGCGTCTGTACTAAAACCCCTACGCCGCGCCGGTCAGCTCCTCGCGGAGCCAATCGTAGCCCTTCTCCTCCAGCTCCAGCGCCAACTCCGGCCCGCCCTCGCGCACGAACCGCCCGTCCATCATCACCGAGACAAACTGCGGCTTGATGTAGTCGAGCAAGCGCTGGTAGTGGGTGATCACCAGGGCACCCATTTGCGGGCCAGCCAGCCGGTTCACGCCGCCAGCCACGATCCGCAGGGCGTCGATGTCCAGGCCCGAGTCGGTCTCGTCCATCACCGCCATCGTCGGGGCCAGCATCGTCATCTGGAGGATTTCGAGGCGTTTCTTCTCACCGCCGCTGAAGCCCTCGTTTAGGTAGCGCCGGGCGAAAGCCTCGTCCATCTCCAGAGCGGCCATACCCTCGCGCAACTGCTTGCGGAACTGCGCCACCGGGATCGAGGTCGTTTTTGGATCTTTCCCCGCCTCAGCGCGATGCGCGTTGATCGCCGCCCGCAGGAAATTCGCCACCGTCACGCCAGGCACCGCCACCGGGTACTGGAAGGCCAGAAACAGACCGAGCTTACTGCGCTCATCGATGTCAAGCTCCAGCACATTCTGGCCCTTGTACCAAATCTCGCCGCCCGTCACCGTATAGCTGGGGTGTCCCGCGATCACATGGGCCAGGGTGCTCTTACCGCCGCCGTTCGGCCCCATAATCGCGTGGACGCTGCCGTGCTGGACGGTCAGGTTCACACCCTTGAGGATCTCTTTGTCGTCGATCTTCGCCTGAAGATCCTTGATGATCAGATCGTTGCTCATGTGCTCCTCAATTCAACAAAGATCAACATCGCCTACCGGTCGAAATCTTGAGCGAAGCGAAGCATCCCGCTCACGACTTTTCTCTCTCTTTGCGCCTTTGCGCCTTTGCGTCACACGAGTGTATGGTTTGACGCAAAGGCGCAAAGATTCTCGATTCGCTCAGGCGAATTCACACGTGAAGCGGGATGATCACCCGCCCGTCGGGTGACTCTTTTTCGTGTACCGTGAAGTTACAGCTATGGGCACCCTCGCGGATACTATTCTGGAGATCCAGTTTCTCGCCCAGCACATACTCGATCATCTGGCGCTCCATCGAGCAGACCTGCGGGTGCAGGTGGGCCACGTCGTAGTAGGGGCAGGCAAAGAGCCGGATGCCATCGCCCTCGGGGGCAACCTCAGCAGGCACACCGCGCTGCTCCAGCAAGCGGCGCAATTCGCTCAGGCGCACCGGCACATCCGTACCCTTCATGCGATCCGAGTACTCAACGGCCAGACGCTGGCTGACCCGATCAAGGATCTCTTCAACCTTATCTGCCCCCTCAATTGCGATCAGTTCTCGCAGTAACTGCGAGATCAGCCGATCATACTGCTTGGGGAAGAGACTCTGCGCCTTCTCGCTCAGGCCATACACCAGTCGTGGTCGCCCAGGGCCACGGCGCTCGGCGTGCGCCACCACCAGACCATCGGCCTGCAAGTGAACCAAGTGTTCGCGCACCGCCGTTGCGCTTACATCCAGCAGCGCCGCGAAGTCCTTGATTGCGCCTTCGCCGTGCCGCTGGAGATACTCGATGATCTTGCCTGCCCCGCTCTCGGGGGTAAATCCCATATTCGTCATCATTGACCTCCTGCAAACTACAGGTAGTCTACCAGCGATGATTGGTATTGTCAATAAAATAAGGGAAAACCTCTTTTATTAAAAAAGGAGGGAAGGAGGGAGGGTACGCCCTCCCCACTTCCCTCCAAAACCCGGCCCTATTCGGGCATTCGTGACCCATTCATGGATGCCACATGCTCAACAGCTACGCAGTTGCGCCCGGCCTCTTTTGCCTTATACAGAGCGCGATCTGCGCGCTCCAGAAGCGTGTCTATCGTGTCGTCCGCGCTGATTAAACCGGCGACCCCTGCACTGATGGTCATTGGTATTAATCTGTTGCTCAAGGTAAACGGCTGTGATCCCAGCGCAAGGCAGATGCGATTGACCGTATCATACGCATGATCACAGGTTGTTTCGGGAAAAAGCAACACAAACTCATCGCCACCCAAGCGCGCAAACACATCAATCTGGCGGATATTGTTCTGACAGAAATGAGTCCATACCAATAACGCCTGATCTCCTACCGCATGTCCATAGGTGTCGTTAATCTGCTTGAAATGATCAATGTCAATCAAGGCCAGCGCTAATGGGCGGTTGAGCCGCAGTGTACGTTGAATTTCGTTCCGCGCCAACTCCAGAAAATGCCGCCGGTTGGCGATCCCGGTCAACTCATCCGTCGTCGCCCGTTGTTCCAACTCTTTTTCCAGGCGTTTGCGGTCGGAAATCTCGCGGGTCACGCCATGATAGCCAATCAACTCTCCGCTTTGGTCGTAGTGGGCGGTGATATTGGTCTCGGTCCAGATCCAACTACCATCCTTACAGATTTGCTCAAGTTCATAGCGGATGCTGCTGCCCTTCACCTCGTGTTGTTCGTTGGCAATCCGCTGTGCATTCGACTGGTGTACATATTCGGAGCCTTCGGGTTTAAGCGTGCTCCAGACCGACGTGCCAATAACCTCATCCTGTGTAAAGCCACGTATGCGTTCGCCGGCGGGACTGATGTAGGTAAAACAGAAGTTACGATCCAGATGCCAGATCACATCGCTTGAATTTTCGGTCATATAGCGAAATTTTTCTTCGCTCGCGCGCAACTCATTTTCAATTTGTTTGCGCCTCGTAATATCACGGGTCACACTGATAATGTGTGGTTCGCCGTGCAGGGTCAGCAGGCTGGCCGTTACCATACCGATTCGTTCGCTGCCGTCTTTGAGTTGAAAGACCATTTCCAGGTCTTTGCAACTTCCCGTCTCCGCGAGCGCACTCACCACCCTCTGGCGATCTGCCGAATATTTCCAGATATTGACATCCAATGTGGATTTTTCGATAACCTCGGCGCGGCTATAGCCGGTCAGCGTCGTAAATCCATCATTGACCGCCACAAAATGGCCGTCGCTCATGCGGGTGATCAGCACCGCATCGGGACTGGTGTTGAAGATGGTGTCAGATTTTTCCTGAGCCTCGCGACTATCCTCGCTTAAGCGCTGGTTGACCAGCATAATAAGGCCGAACGTCCACAGCGTGCTGATGATCAAAGCCATCAGGTACAGTGCGGCTTGCGTCGGCGTCGAGCGAAACGCGCCATCAACTGGCACACCAAAGAGCAGAGTCTCTAGCGCACGGATGCCGTAAAAAATGGCATTGGCCAAAAATAGCGTTATCAGAAAAGAGATCGACGTGGAGAGCGAGCGGATCCTGTAGATGAAGAGACTCCGGGCTATGAAAAGCGACATCGCGGCCAGCACAACCGCGACCGTCAAGCGCCGGATCGCGATACGATCATCAATGACTGTGAAGTAGATCACGATAAAGGTGGTCAGCACACACAGCGCAATCAGCCATCCGCGTGGTTCGCGGTGCCCGAAGAAACGCAGCACGCCGACATACAGCAAGGATGCTCCAGAGACGAACATGGCGATGCTTGCGATGGTCGCGGTCTGCCCGATGATCGGGGCGTCCCGCAGATAATTGAAACCAAACCCCAGCGCCAGCGCCGCGCTGCCCGACGCCCACCATCCCAGCCCGGCGTGGGTCTTATTAAGTCGGTATTGGATAAACAGAACAACCACCTGCACGATGTTTGTTAGGCTTTGGACAATCGCAAGGGTGTGGATGTCAATGTTCACTATACCAACTCCTTGAGGATCGTTGGGGAACTGCTCGCCGCTAGGAATTTTGATATATTTGTGATAGCGCGTCTTGGGGCGTCAATTCTACCATAGCCATAGGAGCGCGGGAATCCCGCCTCGTAGGTAGGCCGGGGCTGATGCAAAAGTCTGCAGATCGCTCGTGCCGTAGGCGTAAACGCCTCGGCTATTACCTGCGAAGGCCGCTTCAGCGACCTGCCTGAGGCCGCTTCAGCGGCCTTCGTAGGCATAGCCGGGGCTTCAGCCCCCGGCGGGTGGCACCGAACAAGGCAACTTTTGCTGACAAGGTTTCAGGTGCCAGGTTTCAGCTTTACCGTGTGGCGATGAGGCGAGGATGCGACGAGGCGATGCTATCGCATCCTCGCGTCCTCGCGTCCCCGCCAAACTGTCAAGCTGTTCTGAACCATGTCTATATGCAAGTATTGGCAGATCCACGGCGATGCGGTGCCAGTGACGTTGCACTAGCCCTGCAGGTGCGCTCATCACATGTTGCGGCCTCAGGTCTGCGCTGTTATGATGGGGTACAGGCTCTCAGGCGCAGTCGTCCTGCGACAAACCACCATGCGTCGCCCCTACCGCGATCCGCGATACTATGGAGATAGATCAATGACCACCCCTACACCCGATGGTGTTATCACCATTGATGATATGCACCTGGGCCATCCACAGGTGATCGCCACGTACCTGCTGACCGGCGATGAGCCAGCCCTGGTGGATCCCGGCCCGGACAGCACGCTGCCCGCCCTAGAGGCCGGGCTGGCCGCCCACGGCATGGGCCTGGGCGACATCCGCAGTATTCTGCTTACCCATATTCACCTCGACCACGCTGGGGCCACTGGTAGTATTATTGCCCGCAATCCCCATGTCAAGATCTATGTGCATACAATCGGTGCCCCGCATATTATTGATCCCTCGCGCCTGCTCAAGAGCGCCAATCAGCTCTACGGCGAGATGATGGGTACTCTGTGGGGTCAGACCGTCCCGGTGCCGAGCGAGTCGGTTATCACCCTGGAGGGCGGCGAGATGCTGGATCTCGGCGGGCGCACCATCCACGTCTTCGATGCGCCCGGCCACGCCAAGCACCACGTGATCTACCTTGACCAGCAGAGCGGCGGAGCCTTTATTGGCGATAACGGCGGCGTGCGGCTGCCGGAACTACCCTTCGCCCGCCCGGCTACCCCGCCACCCGACATCGACCTGGAGGCGTGGGACGGCACCCTGCTCATGCTCGATGAGCTGATGCCAAGCTGGCTGATGCTGACCCACTTCGGGGCCTACGCGGATGTGGAATCACATATTACCGACTACCGCGCACGCCTGGCCCACTGGGGCGAGTATGTGCGGAAAGGCATGGAGAGCGGCGCGTCCGAGGCAGAGCAGTTGGCCGCCCTAGAGCGGCTGGTCTCCCAAGAGTCCGCTGGCCTCTCGCAAGAGGTACAGGACGCCCTGTTCCAGCAGACGGGTGCCCTCTCCAGCAGTTGGCATGGGCTGGTTCGCTACTGGCGGAAGCGCGCATCCGCCTAATACTACAGTTGTAGTTTGAATCACCCCCCCTAGCCCCCCCGCACGCGGGGGGGAACAATGCATTGGTTCCCCCCCC
>CAIRFY010000462.1 GCA_903877945.1 uncultured Oscillochloris sp.
CGTTCAGGGAGAGGGGGCTGGGGGTGAGGGCTGCGCGGCGGCAAACTCCTTATTTGAAAGGTATTGCTCCTAGGCTACGGCAGCAGCCGGATCGACTCCACCGTCACTCCGCCACCATCCCCAGCACCCACCGGGTCGATGCGTAGCCCGCCGACCTGGCCGTCCCAGCCCGCCGCGCCACGTAGATCCAGGCGGTAGGTGTGCATCGCCGGGCCGGGCCGGAGCGTGAAATGCAGCGAGCGACCCTCGTATGCCCGCCCACTCGGGTCGAGAAAGAAGATCTGGGCGTCACGATCCGCCGTAGACGCCGCCATCCGCAGTTCGATCTTTCCGTAGCGAGCGGCATCAATGGTGAGGGGTGGACTGCGCAGCGACGGATCGATCCCTGGGGTCAGCGCCCATCCGGTGGTATGAATCTCGGTCGAACCGACGTTCACCCCCTGCCAGCCCCATGCGCCGCGCCGAAAGTCCCAGCCAACTCCGTCAGCCAGTTCCTGGGCCGGAGCGATGCGGCGGTAGTCGGGGAGTCCTGACCCCAGACTCGCGACCTGAAACATCGCGGTCAGTGGCGCATAGCAGGCCGCCACCTGGTCAGGCGTCAGCCGAAAACGCTCCATCATCGACGGCGACTCGCCGAGGGGCGCGGGGTTGGGCCGCAGCGCGTCGCCCACGGCGACGACCGCGTAGCCGCTGGACAGGGAGCGATCCATGCGCTCGCGCAGGGTGGCACATGCCACAGACCACTCGCTGCCACTTGCTGTCATCGCCTGAGTCAGCGAGAGTACGTTTTCACGGCCCGCGTAGTACGGCAGGTAGAGTTCCAGCAGGCCATCGGGTACCACCAGCAGATCGCCGGGCGCACTCCTGGCCACCAGCGCGCTGGTGATCTGTCGCTGTAGGTCGTTCGCCGCATCGCCGCGCTGGCGGATCGCCCCCAGGTTGACGCCGAACATGGTCAGGCCGAGCAGACAGAGGGCAATGAACGACCACCGGCGTGCCGCCTCCCGGCCCCCCACCGCCACCAAGAGTACCATGTAGAATGGCGGCAGACTTGCGATCCAGAACTCGATATTATCCGGCTCCCACCAGAGAAAGAACACCCCGTAGGTCAGCAGCCAGGCCAGCAGCACCCATACCAGGCCACGCGGCGCAGACCGCAGACCGCGCAGGTTGATCAGCAACAAGGCCAGCAACCCAATCGGTAGAATCTCCCAGCCCGGCGGAACCACCGTCCTGCTCAACCCTCCGCCCAGGGCGGCGAACTTCATGCCATCCACCGCCCCGCCCCACCAGCCCGTCCGAGCGTAGCCCTCCATCCACACCGACAGCTCAGCCCAACTGCGGAACCCGCTCACCCCCAGGCCAACCCACAGGTAGGAACCGATAACGATGGCGGCAAGCGGGATAACGTAGGCGATGAATCGGCGGACGATCATCATTGTTCGGCGATCATCAGAGAGCAGCAGTGCCACCGCCACCGGCACACTCAGCAGCACATTCGTCTGGTGGAAAAGTACGGCGAGACCCTGAGCGACTCCGAGGGCGGCAGCGAGGGCGGGAGATGGTCGGCGCAGCAGGGCAACAAGCAGTGTAAGGGCCAGGATCAGGAAGAGACAGGCAATCGTGTAGACCTCAACCTCAACGGCGTAATACCAGAAGGCGTAGCTCGACCCGAGCAGCAGCGCCCCAGCCACAGCGAGATCGGCCCGGCCTGTAACCCGGCGCACCACTCTAGCGAAGATCGTCACACCAACGGCACCGGCCAGAGCATTGGTCGCCTGAATGAGCGTGGCCGCGCTGCCGTGCCAACCACGCCACACGGCGACAGCGCGGATTATAGCTCCGAGGGGGCCATAGGCCAGGTGGTGCGGGTGAAACAGTTCGGGCCAGGGCTTACGATCAACATCGAGGATATACGAGATCGCATCGAAGGTGTGAACCTGGGTGAGCGTGAGCAAGTAGATTTCAATGCAAAATGCAAAATGCAAAATGCAAAGCATTGCTATTTTGCATTTTGCATTTTGCATTTTGCATTCACACATTGCCCAAGATCACCACATCACCTACCACTGTCCGGCTAGCTGCAATCACACCAACTGGCAACTCGATCACCGCACGGGCATGCCACGCCCCGGCATAGGGCAAGCCGGGGCGCATCGCGGCGCGCAGGCCAACAACCCGTCCGGCACGGTCAATAAAAACCACATCAATCGGGAAGCGCATGAAAAAAGTGTGGATGCTTGAGCAAGGATCGATCAGCATACCGGAGCCAGGATCAAGCCGATCACGGCCCATAAGCCCACGTCCACGGGCGAGGAAACTGCGGGCCTGCTCACACTGCTCAGCAATCACGGTGCCACGGGTGATATTCGTAACGCGCACGTTCATCACACACAACGCCCCCGACCAGTGTTGGCCGGGGGCGTCCATAACGAGGGATCCGTCACATCCCACCAAGACCCTTCATCAGCCGTGGCACCGCCGGTCCCAAGATCACCACGAAAAGGGCGGGAAAGATCAGGAACACCATCGGAAAGAGCATCTTGATCGGAGCCTTCTGGGCAGCCTCCTCAGCACGCTGTCGGCGGCGCTGCCGCATCTGGTCAGACTGGAGGCGCAGGATCTTCGACATCGAGACGCCGAGCTGGTCGGCCTGGATCACCGCAGCGGTGAAGGTTTGTACATCCTCAACGCCACAGCGAACCGCCAGATCCTTCAGCGCCTCGCGCCGTGTGCGACCAAGGCGGATGTCCGACAGAACCCTCTTAAACTCGTGCGCCAGTTCATCGTCCCACTTCTGGGTCACCCGTTGGAGAGCCAGGTCGAAGGCGAGCCCAGCTTCCACACTAATACACAGCAGGTCAAGGGCATCGGGGAGCGCCTTTGTGATCGTCTTCTTGCGCCCCCCGATTTTCTGGCCGAGCCACATCACGGGGAGCATATAGCCCAGGATAAAGCCGATACTGCTATACAGCAGACCCTGAGAGAGTGGCATCGACTGCGTCGTCGCTATCGTGACAATCACACCAATCACCAGGGCGAGTACCACCCGCAGACCGATAAACATCGTCGGCGTAATACCGCCAGGATTGCCAGCCTGTTGCAAGTTTGCGCGTAACCGCTCTCCGCTTTGTTTAGGCCCATACTTACCAAGCAGCACCAGAACCGACCGCATAGCGGGGACAAACACCCGCTGCATCAGCGGCTGCTGAAGCTCAAGCTCTTCCAGCGTCATCTGCCGTTCGGTAAACTGGTTGAGCCGCTCGCCAATCACGTCCGGCTTGCGGGAGCGGATCACGCCAAAGGCCGCAAGCCCGCCCACCACCACCACCGCCATCACCACTATCATCAGAGGAGACATCGCAGCACCTCTTAGACTTCAATATCCATAATCTTCATAATCGTAAAGAAGCCGATCACAATCATCACGATAGAGGCTACGGGTAGGCAACACCAGCTCTCTGGCGGCATGCCGAACGTGAAGATCGGTGCCATATATCCAGGGTTCACGACCGTAATAAAGATCGCCAGGCCAACGGGCAGAGCAGTGATCACCCAGCCCGAAATTCGCCCCTGGGCAGTGAGGGTTTGAACTTCGCCCTTAATCCGCACCCGCTCGCGGATCGTATGGCCGATTGTGTCGAGGATCTGGGCTAAGTTACCACCCACCTCCATCTGAATGTTCACCGCCGTGATCAGCAGATCAAGATCCTCGGAGGGCATACGGCGCAACAGGCTCTGGAGCGCCTCTTCCGTGCTACGGCCAAGACCAACCTCCTGCACCACCCGCCGAAACTCCGCCGACATCGGCGCGGGGGCATCGCGGGCCACCATATCGAGGGTTTGCAGGAAGCTGAAGCCGCCACGCAAGGCGTTAGCCATCATCGAGATCGTATCGCCAAGCTGGTCGTTAAATGACTTAACCCGGCCTTTCGCCCGTGAGCCCATGTACATGTTCGGCACAAACGAGAAAATAACGGCGCCCACTAGCCCCGCCGCAATCATCGCCCGCGCGTCAGCCCGACCGATATACAAGCCCACGAAGAAACCCACCACCGCCGTCAGCAGCTTCACCCCCATGAACTCGGCCACCGTGAACTTCAGGTCTGCCCGCGCCAGATCACGGGCCAGATCGCCGCCCCGCTTGCTCTTCGAGACAACCGCATCAATCCGCTCCATCGCCTGCTTGGCAGCCGGCTCGTTCGGTGCCCCATCAGTACGACCAGCAAGTTCCGTCAGGCGTTGCGAGACATCGGCGTCGCGTGGTTTGCGTAAGACGAACCAGACCACCGCAAGTACCAAGATCAGCACCAAGCCTGCGCCCGCCAAGGTGATCGGTAACTTGTCTGGAGAGAGCAGCTTGTCCATAGTACTCCGCGTATCATCCTAAATCTTCCGAGAAGATCGGCTGGGGATCAACAACGTCTCCCTCAATCCGCCCAGAAGTGATGAGAAGCTATAGTTAGTACCTATCGCCGCCGATGCCAAACGTGTTGGAGGGCAAGAAGATATTCATCGACTCGAACTTCTCAATAAATTTGGGGCGAATGCCGGTAGGTCGCAACTGACCAACGATCTTCCCGCGCTCATCAAGGCCGGTCTGCTCAAAAACAAAGATATCCTGAAGTACGACCACGTCGCCCTCCATCCCGCTCACCTCGGTGATCTGCGTGACCCGGCGCGAGCCATCCTGCATACGTGACTGCTGCACAAAGACGTGAACCGCCGACACGACCTGTTCACGGATGGCGCGGGCTGGCAGATCCATACCGGCCATCAAACACATCGTCTCGATACGACCAATCCCGTCACGCGGGGAGTTTGCGTGGATCGTCGTCATCGATCCGTCGTGTCCAGTATTCATAGCCTGGAGCATATCAAGCGTCTCGCCGCCACGACACTCACCCACCACGATTCGCTCGGGGCGCATACGCAGGCAGTTAATCACCAGATCACGGATGCTCACCTCGCCACGGCCCTCCACATTAGGTGGCCGCGACTCGAGAGTGACCACGTGATCCTGAACAAGCTGGAGTTCAGCGGCATTTTCCACCGTAATAATCCGCTCGTCCTCGGGGATGAACGACGAAAGCACATTCAGCAAGGTCGTCTTCCCAGAGCCAGTGCCACCGGCGACCACGATATTCAGCCGGGCCTTCACGCACGCCTCCAGGAAGTCAGCCATCTCGCGGCTCATCGAGCCAGAGCGGACGAGGTCGTGGATCGTCAGGGGGTTTTTTCGAAACTTTCGGATGGTGATCGTCGGCCCATTGAGGGCCAGGGGCCGGATGATCGCATTGACACGAGAGCCATCTTGAAGGCGAGCGTCCACCATCGGTGACGACTCATCAATGCGGCGGCCAAGGGGTGCGACGATCCGGTCAATGATTCTGAGGACGTGGTCATCGTTTGCAAAGGTAATATCAGTGCGGATCAGCTTGCCCTTCTTCTCAATATAGATCCGCTTAGGGCCGTTGACCATGATCTCACTGATCTCATCGTCGGAAAGCAGTTGCTCGATTGGACCAAGGCCAATAATATCAGCCTCAATCGTATCAAAGAGCCGGGCCCGCTCGCCGCGAGTCATCACAATGCTCTCGCCATCAAGAATGGAGTTAAACGTATCCTCAACCTGCTTGCGCACCTTCGCCTTATTCGCAAGATCGAGCTTCGGATCAAGCTCGTTGATCAGGCGATTCTGAACACGTAACTTGATCTCATTAAACGCCTCATCGTTACTGCCAGCGGGCCGTGAAGGTGAATCAAAGCGTGGAGTGGTACTACCCTGACGCGGGGCAGGCGGCGGCACCTCACCCGGCGATACCCCACCGATTCGCTTGAGGAGAGACATAGGTGCAGTTCCTCCCGTGGGAGACGCTGGGGCACGCAATGCCCACCCCAGCGCCCGAGCTACTTAGCGCCGTGGGCTGAGCCGCGAGAACAGACCAGGCTTCTTGTCAGGCACGGCGGGCTGACCAGCGACCGTCGGCTCAGCCGCCTTCGCCCCTGCGCCCAACTGTTTCGCCAGAGCAACGATATCACGCACCACCTGGTGAGTCGGCTTGCCAATCACCAGAGGCACACCCTGGTTAATCGAAAAGGTGATATCGGGGCCAGCGTCGCCGATCTGGAAGGCCACCTTCCGCTGGATGTTCTTCTCCACATCCTCAGCCCGGATGCCGGTACGATTTGATGCCTTATTCAGCACCAGCATGACCTTCTCGTGGGGGTACTCCAGCAGGTCTGCCACTTCAAGGAAGAGCTTAATATTGCGGATGCAGTGCATCTCCAGGGTCATCAGCGTCACGATCCGATGCGCCATATCGAGGACCGCCAGGGAGCGATCCTGGAACGAGGCTGGCGTATCCACGACAATATAGTCAAACTCACGGCGCATCAGATCGAGGATCGTGCGGATATGATCCGACGTCACCAACTCACCGCGCTGCGGGTCGGGCGGCGCGAGGAGTACCTTCACCTGCGAGGTGTGCGTCGCCATCACATCATTGAGCAAATCACGGTCAATATCATCAATGCGCGTAGCGAGATCGATGATCGTCTTATCGGAGCGCAGATTGAGGATAACACTAAGGTCGCCAAAGATGATATTCGCATCAACCAGGGCGACCTTCTTATTGGTCAATTGGCGCATGGCGACCGCCAGGTTTGCAGCGACAGAAGATGTGCCGACGCCGCCCTTAGGGCTGAAGACGGCGATGATCTGGCCTTCACTGGATGGGCCGCCCGTACTGGCTCCGCCGCCCGAGTCACTCGTGGCAGCCGCCTGTCGCGGGCGAGTGACCGCTAGGCGATGAACGTGACGGATCGACTTATACAAGTCATCGGCACTAATCGGCTTCGTGAGAAACTCGCGCGCCCCGGCGAGCATCGCCCGCCGCAGGTAGTCGGTCTCGCCCTGGACGCTCATGATAATGACCTGAACCGAAGAGTCCTGGGTCATAATCGCCTCAGTGGCGGCGATCCCGTCCATATCGGGCATATTAATATCCATGAGAATAACATCGGGGCGGAGTTGCTTAGACAGTGCGACGGCCTCACGTCCGTTGCTCGCCTTGGCAATAACCTCGATGTCTTTCTCAAAGAACAGCAGCTTCTCTAACTGCTCGCGTGTATCGACGATGTCATCGACGATCATCACGCGGATTTTGTCGCCCTCACTCATGGGCTGGCTCCTCAGTGCGATCAGCTGGCAACGCGCCGGCTCAGCGGGTTAGACCGACCAAATACTGTGCATATGGTATGGTACCACTTTTCTGCTTATTTCGGCTATGTTCTGAGTCAAAGCCCAGGGCTGTTGCAATGGTGCAACAGCCCTGGGCAAAGCCATCGCGCAGCAGAATCTCTATCGCCTTGCTTAAGGCACCCGCACCGGCGCGGCGGTGCGGGTCGGCTCGGGGGTAAATACCTGGTTGGGGCCGATGACGTTTGGTGGTTGCAGTTGTGGTAACGGGATACCAAACTCGGAGACCAGCAGGTCAAAGGTAGCGCCGATGGACGGCTCAAAAGTGTTATCACCGGCACCACGCAGCACGAGTACCATGCGCGAATTGGTAGCAAGCGAGAACTCAATCAACTCAACCTCTTGGTCATTCACCGCGAGAAGGATAGTCCATTCGCCCTGAGGCATCGTTCCGGCGGCCCCACTGTCGGACGACGCTGGGTTGATTACCTTGCCCGACCCGTCTATCTGCGGCATTCCGGGGGACGCATTGGGTGCGGGTGTCACATCTACAGCAGGAGCGACTGGAGGGCGCATAATCTTGAGTACCTGAGCGCGCTGGACGATGGTCTTCGTCGAACTATAGGACGACTCGGAGATCTCGCGCTGGAGCATCGGAGCCTGGCCCTGTTGATCCGGCGTAAACCCGGTTGGAAAGGAGGTACGACGAGAGATCGTGAAGGTGGCGACAATATCAACAAAGTCGCCGGGCTTCATCTGGTCGGACACACCCGAGAGGTTGTTTACGATGAAGGGATATGCCTTATCGCGGGGGCGCGGGGACTCAGCCGTCGGGATCTGCTGTGAGAGGCCCGGCTCAACCAGATCCGACTGCCCGATTGGGTCGCCAGCCACAATATCGCGCGTCGCCAACTGGCCCTGGACATCAGCGATTTTCGAGAAGTCCTTCGCCGTATCGAACTCAGGCTGTGGGATCTTGGCAAGTTCGAGCTGTGCGCTGTCAGTGATCACCGTGTTGGCCTTAATATCAACACGAGCGCGCACGATGTCAACGAGGGGAACCTCGGTGGGCAACGCGGTAGCGACGGTGCTGCTGCTCCCGCCACCTGTTCCCGAAAGAACCATGAACGCCATAACGCCGCCAACAACGACGATCAAACCGATCAGTAGGATAAGTACACCACCACGCCTCATATAGGGCTTCCTTCCTAGTCAGGTAGAGCGAGGGGGACGGCGTTCCACGTCAGCACAGTATAGCATAGGCTGACATTGCAGCGCCCCGGAGATTAACGAGTCACCATTGGCAGCATCACGATGTATGTCGACGACGACGACACCGTAAACGAAATGAGTCCGCTGCGATTATTCGTCTCACCCGCTGTGCCTAGCGCACCCTCAGGTACGAAATTCCCTGGATCGATAACAAGGCCAATCTGGTAGTGTCCGTTCGCAGTGAACAGACTCATAATGTCGCTGATCGGCAGGTTGCGACCAGAGGCGGTATCGACTCTCGTCTCACTCCAACGGGTATTGCCTTCGGTATTCTTTGATTGGAGCAGATCGACGGTGGATCCCCGCTGCATCTCAGAGTTGAGGATTGACGCGAAGGCCGGGCAGCGCGCCTCCGTCGTCGCATCCATGACGAAGGGACTGATACTCGGATCAGGCAGAACCAGGCTGCCGCTCGGAGGTGGGTTCTGGTTGATGGCGGTGTATGCTTTGCAGAGCAAAATGTAGAAGTTCCCCCCGTAAACGGGTGGCGATGAGGCAGCCAGTACCTCAGGGACTGCGAGCGTGAGATCTACGCTATTGGCATTGAGGTTCTGTATCTTCATCACCGAGGAACTGATGCGGTTGCTGGTTGTGGTGACGGAGAAGCCATTCGCGGGGATGTTGACATCCGCGTTACCGGAGATCTCCTTCTCGACGTAAATGCTCAGCAGTTGTGGCGAGTTCGATCGGTCTTGGGCAGTGAGACCTTTCGCGTCCTGCATGAGGTGGGCGCGGTACTGGATACAACTGGCATCGAGATTCTGGGTACCAGAGAAGGCCGTGGTGTTGTAGAAGGTATTCGTGTCGACGGCTGCCAGTGAGTAGAGCGGGTTGTTTGGGAACCCGTCGAGCGAGGGACTCCAGGCATCTGATGCGGAGGTGGAACTAAATACGCTATTGTCTGGACACTCGCCGCTGGCTGTGATCGTCTTGCGGAACTGGATCTCGACATCCGCGTCGGTGTTCCGCGAGCGGTCGATATTCGTAGCCCAATGGAATGCAAGCACGCGAGCCTTTAAATTGCTCGTCCCAAAGGCGAACGAGGTCTTGATCACACCCGAGTAGTACCAGCCATCGGGGGTGCGGATTGAGGCGGCCGCATCATCACCGCCGATACGACCGACGAAGATCGAATCTTGAAGCACGTTCAACTTGTTCGTCCCGCCCACCACATAGACCCAGGCCGTGTTGAGCGTACCGGAAATGACGCCCGTTGGCGGTTCGGCGCGCACAACGGCAACCCCGAGCGATGATCGCGGGGCAGACCCACTATCAATGAGGACATCGGTGTTTGTACCGACGAAGTAATCAGAGTTGAAGATCTTGATCAGATCCAGGTTGTCGTTGAGGAAGGCGGTGGGCACCGTGGCTACACTCGTGTCTGCGGTGTCGCCCGTACGCCCGCCGACCATGTACAGCTTGTTATCGTAGGAGACACTGACCATGCCCCGGCGACTGCCAAGGGCGATCTGCGTGGTGTTACCCGTGACCCCCGTGCCCCAGGTGAGTACGCCCGTATCCGGATTCACATCGGCTCGGTAG
>CAIRFY010000463.1 GCA_903877945.1 uncultured Oscillochloris sp.
CGAAGCGAAGCGTCCCGACCGGGATTCTTCGCTTCGCTCAGAATGACAGGACGCCTCACAGCGTTAATTCTGCGGTACTGCGAATTAACATTACTGCCAGCGAGCCACTACGCATCCTCAACGTAGATAATTTTGCTGCCCTGGGGTGCGAAGTGTATCGGTACGTGGCGCAGTTCGGGCAGGGCGGCGCGGATGGCTGCGTGGCGCTCGACGGGTGCGTAGAGCAGCAGAAACCCACCGCCACCTGCGCCGAGGATCTTGCCGCCGCTGGCCCCGGCCCCCCGACCGCGTTTGTACCAGTCGTCGATCTGCGGGTTCGTGACCCCCGATGCCAGCTCGCGCTTATGCATCCAGCCCTCGTGTAGCACCTCGCCGAAGCTGCTCAGGTCGTCGCAGATCAGGGCGGCCCGCAGTTCGTGGGCCAGTTGCACCATACGCCGCAGACCGGCCCGCTGCGCCTCGCTGGACTCGGTGTTGGCCCGCTGTTCGCGCAGAACATTGGCCGTGGCGCGGGTGGCCCCGGTGTAGAGCATCAGTAGGCGCTCTTCAAGCCACGACTTTGTCTGTGGCCGACAGATCACCGGGTCAACAAAGACGCTCTCGTCGGGGTTAAACTGGATGAACTGGAGTCCGCCGTGGGCGGCGATATACTGATCCTGCTTGCCGATCGGCTCACCACAGTGTTCAATCTCAATCTGACACGCCTCACGGGCGAGGCGGTCGGCTCCAGCGAAGCGCCCGGTGAAGGCGTAGAGGGCGTTTAGCAGGCCGACGGTGTAGGTACTTGATGAGCCGAGCCCGGTGCCCTGCGAGGGAATGTCGGAGATCGAGGTGATCTCGATGCTGTGGTCGCGCCCAACCATGCGCAGAGCCTCGCGGATCAACTGGTGGCGCAGATCATCGACGTGATCAACGATCTCGGTGATCGAGTAGCTCGCACGAATTTGGCTGTCGAACTTGGTGTTGACCGTGATGTAGATGTATTTGTCGATGCTGACGCTCACGACCGCCCCTGGCTCGTGGCGGTAGTAGGCGCTGAGGTCGCTCCCGCCGCCGGCAAAGCTGATCCGCAGCGGTGTCCGTGATATGATCATTGCCCCCTCCATACGACAGCGCACTGCGACGCCACAGCGGGCGTCTCACAGGCGGTGGCCAGTTGGCTGAAACACGGTGGAGCGGGTTTCGTATACGACACAGCATAGCATGCGCGATATTGGCAGAGCAAGGGATCGTGTATACTGTAAACTCAGCCACGCGGGCCGTAGTACAGCCAGCGGATGCAGCAGAGGCTCCCATGCAGGTACGTCTATCCTGGCAGATTCTTGCCGCAATCCTGATCTGCCTGCTCGCCCTCTGCATCGTGGGTCGCTCGCTGATCGGTGCGATCACCAGCTTGGGTCAGCCTTCCCCAGTCGCCTTCGCAACAGCGACATTGATCATATCGTCGCGTCCCACCGTGACGATGAGTGCAACAGCGATGGCCCTCCAGGGTAGCCTCGTTCCCCAGGTCAGTTCGGTTCCCCAGGACAGCCCTGTTGCGCCAGTCCCTTCCTCTGAGCCGAGCGCCACACCGCAGCCGAGCGATACGTCCATCCCCACCATCACGTCTATTCCCTCTATCACGTCCAGCCCCACCGTCACATCCAGCCCCACCGTCACATCCAGCCCCACCGCCACGTCCAGCCCCACCGCCACGTCCAGCCCCACCGCCACCCCGACGCCTGAGTCGCTACGGGTTCTGGCGGCGGGCTTTGCCCAGCCGTCCAATGTGCTGGCCTACGCATTTACGGTCACTAACCCGAATCCCGACCTGATGGTTCGCGATACGCGCTATCAGCTTGTGGCCTACGACACGGGCGGGATCGTGATCAAGACCGATACCGGCACCATCGGGCTGCTCGGCCCAAGCGGGCAGACCGGCGTGGCCGCCTTCCTGGAACTGGAGGAGAGTCGGCACGTTGCGCGGGTCGATGTCATCCTTGGTGGCGGGCTTTTCCTCCAGCCTGCCAGCTTCCCTCCGATCACGAACGAGAAACTTGCCTTTGTGCCTGGCGATAGGCCCCTCGTCACGGGGCTGCTGCGCAACCCCTACAGTCGTGATCTACTCGATCTGCCGGTGGCGGCGATCCTCTACCGCGCCGATGGCACGATCATTGGGGGCGGATCGGCGAAGGTGTCGTTTGTCCCCAAGGGGGGACAGGCTGCCGCCGAGGTGCCCGTTATCGTGGACGGCGATCCAGTGCGCGTAGAGCTTTACCCACAGATCGACACAATCCCAACCCTGTAACAGAAATGTCAACCCCATTTAGGCGTCATTTAGGCGTCGTTTACTCCCCGCCTGTATTGTTTCCTTGCCACATTATGTAGCACACCAACATCCTAATCGTTCCTCGTGGCGCAATGTTCGTCGGCTTTCCCTGCTGTGGTTGTCCGGCATACCACGGTAGGCTTGCTGGCTGCCGTGGAGCGAGGACTGCATGCGCGCCATCTTTCTGGATCGGGACGGGGTGATCAACGA
>CAIRFY010000464.1 GCA_903877945.1 uncultured Oscillochloris sp.
GGGGGTGATTCAAACTACAACTGTAGTACTACACGTACACATGTATCACCGCCCTGCGCCGCTTCACGCGGCGTAGGGGAGCGTCTACCGCCAGGGTGAGGCCGCACAAGCCTCATTCCTCCCACCCGTAAACGGGCGGGTTTCCTGAGGCTAATTCTATGAAACATGTGTAGGTATAGGTGTAGCGATACGCTCGTGCAGGCGCATAGGAGCGCCTTCTAGGAGGGTCATATGCGACGTACCAACCGTGCGCTGCTGGCGATTATCGCCGGGGCGATTCTCCTCATCACTATCGCGGTCGGCGTGGTGCTGGTTCGGCCTCAGCCGAGCTACCGCAGCGAAACCTCCCCCGCCGACATTGTCTCCAACTATCTGCTTGCCCTCCAGCGCGGCGATTCTGCCCGCGCCTACGGCTACCTCTCGCCGACCCTGCGTAGCTACCCGCCAAGTGCCGCCGATTTTGTCGCCGATATGGCGCACATAGAGGGCGACGCGACCAGTACGTACGAGGTGCTCGACACGCCTATGAGCGGCACGCGGGCGGCAGTTACTGTGCGCGCAACGACCTTCACCCAGGGTGGCCTGCTCAGCAGCGGCCAGTCAATTCGTACCTTCACCATGACTCTGGCGAACGAGTCGGGCGTGTGGCGACTCGTCAACAGCGATGACTGGACGGTCTGGCGTGACTGCTGGGACAAGCGGGGAGGCTGCTGATGGCTACCGTACGGCGCTGGTACATTTTTGTCACGGCGACCATCGGCCTGCACGGGCTGGCCTGGGCGCTGATCGCGCTGCTGCGCGGCGTGTTCGGCACCGATGGCCAGTCGCCGGTGGCGACCACGGCCTTTCAGATCGCGCTGGTGCTGGTCGCGCTGCCGCTCTGGCTTGTCCATTGGCTGTGGGCCGAGCGGCTGGCGCAGGCCGACGCCGATGAGCGGGCTTCGGCGCTGCGTCGGCTCTATCTGTATGGCAACCTGGCTGGCCTGCTGCTGCCGCTGTCGCTCAATGTCAGGGATATGCTGCTCGCCCTGCTCAGGCTCGGGCTCGGGCTGCCGCAGATTGGCCTGGATCGGACACCCGGCCAGGCGTTGCTGCGTGGCCTGACCGCGCTGCTGGTGCTTGGCGGACTCTACGCCTACCACGCCCTGGTCGCTCGCGACGATGTGCGGGCCGCGCCGCCCGTCGGCGCTGGTGCGCTGGTGCGGCGAATCTATCTGTTGGGCGTAGCGGCGGTGGGCGTGGCGACGCTGAGTATCGGCGCGACCAACCTGTTGCGCTGGCTGCTCTTCCAGATCGGCGGCACAGGCGACCGGGGCGGGCTGGCCGAGCCGGTCGCGGCGGTGCTGATCGGTCTGGCGCTCTGGCTCGGCCACTGGCTACGCGCCGAGCGGCTCTTCACCGGGACGGACGATGACGAGCGGGCCTCGGCGCTACGCACGTTCTATCTCTACGCGCTGATTGTGGTTGGCGCACTGAGCGTGGTGGTCGACGCGGCGGCCCTGTTGGCTGGTATGCTGCGCGTGGCGTTCGGCCTGACGCCAGAGGGCGACATCCGCGACGCGCTGCCGACGATCTTGATTGGGGGGGTAGTCTGGGGCTTCCACGCCAACGTGTTGCGCACGGATGTCGCCGCGATGGGCGGTGCCCCGCGTCAGGCAAGCGTGCGGCGGCTGGCATGGTATCTGGTGGCCGCAATCGGCCTTGCGGCGAGCCTGATCGGCCTCGGCGGCCTGCTGAGCGTGCTAATCCGCGCCCTGGGCGGATCAGCGCCGCTGGCTGATCTGCGTGATCCGCTGGCCTGGTTTATCGCAACCCTGATCGCTGGCCTGCCGCCCTGGCTGATCTTCTGGCGGCGCGCCCAGGTCGTTGCGACGGTCGATGGCCCCGTTGGCGAGGCTGAGCGCACCTCGCTGGTGCGGCGGATCTACCTCTTCTTCTTTGTCTTCGTCGCCACCCTCACCGTCCTTGGTGGCCTGCTCTACATCCTCTACCGGCTGATCAGCATTGTTCTTGGCGAACACTTCGTCGGCGATCTGGTCACGGATCTGGCCCAGGCCATTGCCTACAGCCTGATCGCAGTCAGTGTACTGCTGGCTCACGGCTCCACGCTGCGCCGCGATGGACGTGCGCGGCAGGCGGCCGGTGTCGCACGGCAGGCGGCCCTACGTGTGGTGGTACTTACCGATGGTGAAACTGGTGCGGCCTTGCTCGTCGGCCTACGCGGCGCGCTGCCGGGCCTCGGTCTGATCCCGCTTGACCGCAGCGCCGATCTCGCGGGCCAGTTGGCCCACGCCGATCTGGTGGTTGGCCCGTGGGTGCCGGGCGTCGCCGGTGATCCGTTAGCCGGGGCGCTGGCGGCCAGTCCGGCACGCAAATTGCTGCTGCCGCTGCCCGGCCCAGGCTGGGATTGGGCCGGTATTGAACCCTACGGCGTGACGGCCAGCGTCGGCCAGATCGTCGCCGCCGTGCGCCAGGCTCTCGCCGACGAGCCGATCCGGCCACAGCGGCCCCCTAGCGCCGCCACCATCGGCGGCGTGGTCGTCGGCGTCATCATCGTACTCCTGGTACTGTTCGGCGCACTCCAGTTGGCGCTGTTTGCGATGGGGGTGGCATCCTGACTTTTGCCCCAGGCCATTAGCATCGGGTATAATCTTCTCTCGTACAGCGTAAATAACACCTACGAGCGTAGGGCGTAAGCGAATCGTTGCGCCCTTGCGATGGAGATACCGATGCTCAAGTGGCTGAAGAAGGTTGTCGGTGACGGGAATGATCGGGCGGTGCGCCAGATCCGCCCGCTTGTCGATGAGATTAATGGCCTTGAGGATGCGTACAAGGCGCTCTCGGACGAGGCTCTGCGGGCGAAGACGCCTGAACTGCGCGGTCGGCTGGAGGCGAGCGAGGAGCTTGACGATCTCTTGCCCGAGGCGTTCGCCGCCGTGCGCGAGGCGGCCGGCCGCACGCTGGGCATGCGCCACTTTGATGTGCAACTCATCGGTGGGATTGTGCTGCACCAGGGCAAGATCGCCGAGATGAAGACCGGCGAGGGCAAGACGCTGGTAGCCACGCTGCCGCTCTACCTCAACGCCCTGGAGGGCCAGGGCGTGCATCTGGTGACGGTGAACGATTACTTGGCCAAGGTCGGCGCGGGCTGGATGGCCCCGCTTTACCACTTTCTTGGCATGAGCGTTGGCTTTATCGCCCACGACACCAGTGCGCTCTACGACCCCGAGTATACCGATCCGAACGCCAACCCCGAGGATCAGCGCCTCGTTCACTGGCGGCCCTGTGTGCGCCGCGAGGCATATTACGCCGATATTACCTACGGAACCAACAACGAGTTCGGCTTTGATTATCTGCGCGACAACATGGCCTACGAGCTGGAGCAGATGGTTCAGCAGCCGCTGCACTTCGCGATTGTGGACGAAGTCGATAATATCTTGATCGACGAGGCGCGCACCCCGCTGATCATTTCTGGCCCGGCCCAGAAGAGTAGTGACCTCTACCGACAGATGGCCGTGTTGGTGCGGAACCTCAAGCGCAGTAGCGTGACGGCTAAGCAGATCAAGGACGAGGGCATCGAGCCCGATGGCGACTTCCTGATTGAGGAGCGCAGCAAGAGCATTACCCTCACGGAGCAGGGGATCGAGAAACTTGAGCGGCTGATGCGTATCCCTGACGGCGAGAGTCTGTACGACCCGGCTCACTATGAGAAGACCCACTATGTTGAAAACGCCCTCAAGGCGAACTTCATCTTCCACCGCGACAAGGACTACATGATCACGCCCGCTGGTGAGGTGATGATTATTGACGAGTTCACCGGCAGATCCATGCCGGGTCGGCGCTGGAGCGATGGTCTGCACCAGGCGGTGGAGGCCAAAGAGGGCGTGCAGATTAAGAACGAGAACGTCACCCTGGCGACGATCACCTTTCAGAACTACTTCCGCATGTACGACAAGCTGGCCGGGATGACCGGCACGGCCTACACTGAGCGCGAGGAGTTTGGCAAGATCTACAACCTGGATGTGGTGATCACCCCGACCAACAAGCCGATGGTGCGCAAGGATCTGCCCGACCAGATCTACCGCACCGAGCAGTCGAAGTTTGAGGCGGTGGTACGCGAGGTGCAGGAGATGGTCGAGATTGGTCGTCCGGTGCTGATCGGCACGACCTCGGTGGAGACATCCGAGCGGGTAAGCGATCTACTCAGACAATCTAGCGTAACGCACAGCGTACTGAACGCCAAGCAGCACGAGCGCGAGGCCCGCGTTGTCTCCCAGGCCGGTCGTACCAGCGTGGTGACGGTAGCCACCAATATGGCCGGTCGCGGCACCGACATTTTGCTCGGCGGCAACCCGGACGGCCTGGTGGACGATCTGCTGGCGGTTCAGGGAATCAAATTCGATGACGCCAACCCCGAGCAACTCCAGGTGGCCCGTGCCGAGGCGATCCGGCTCACCGCCATCGAGGGCGGGCAGGTGCGCGAACTGGGCGGCCTGCACATCATCGGCACCGAGCGTCACGAGGCCCGGCGGATCGACAACCAGTTGCGCGGTCGCGCCGGTCGCCAGGGCGACCCAGGTTCGTCGCGGTTTTTTCTCTCGCTTGAGGACGAACTGATGCGGCGCTTCGGCCCGGTGGAGCGTATCCGTAGCATTATGAGCCGCTTGGTCGAGGACGACCTGCCCCTGGAGGCGGGCATCCTCGACCGCACCATCGAGGGCGCGCAGACCCGCGTCGAGGGCTTCAACTTCGACATCCGCAAGCACACCGTCGAGTTTGACGATGTGATGAACAAGCAGCGCCATATCATCTACGCCGACCGGCAGGCCATCCTTGACGGGGCCGATATGCGCGAGCGTGTGCTGGAGTTGGTGGACGAAGAGATCGCCATCCTGGTGGATAATAACCTGCCCGATGGTAACCGCGAGGACTGGGATCTTGAGGATCTGCTACGCCAGTACCATAAGATCAACCCGCTGCTGCCAGCCAGTATCACACCGGATAGCCTCCAGAGCAAGAGCCGCGACGAGATCGAGAACTGGCTGGTCGATCAGATGGAGGCGGCCTATGTTGAGCGCGAGCGGGCGATAGGGGTTGATAAGATGCGGGTGGTGGAGCGCCGCCTGATGCTGGGCGCAATCGACCGCCAGTGGATCGATTATCTGACGGCGATGGACGAACTGCGCCAGTCGATCAACCTACAGGCATACGCCCAGAAGGATCCGCTGACCGAGTTTAAGCGGGCCTCGTTCTCGATGTTTGACGAGCTGAAGGAGAATATCACCCGCGACATTGTCTTCAACCTGATGGTTGCTTCGTTCCAGTACGAGGCGTACATGCGGCAGATCGAGGCCGAGCAGCAGCAGCGCCTGGCGACGGCCCAGCGCGCCGGTGGCAGCAGCGAAGAGGAGATCGAGCAGGCCAAGCCGACGCGCAAGCAGGTGACGATGCCTGGCCGCAACGACGTGTGCCCGTGCGGCAGCGGCAAGAAGTTTAAGAGTTGCCATATCGGGCGCGAGGACGAGATTATGCCGCTGATCATCGCTGCGGCAAACAACCAGACCGCCCTCCTTGCTCGTCCCGCCGCCCCGCCGCCTGTCATGCGCCGCGAGAACCCGAACATCGCCGCCGAGGCCGCCAAAATTCTCCAGGCCCAGCAGCAGGCTCCACAGAATACACCTAAGCCTGTGGGGCCGCCGCAGCCGCCGCGTGTGCGTAACGCCCCCCCGGCGGTGCCACGGGGCAAGAAGAAATAATCCCGCGTAGGGGTGAAGTATGTGGGCCAGTCGCTTTGCGACTGGCCCACATGCTTCGCCCCTATAATGATTTTGCAAACCCCGCCGCCGCCTGGAGCGCCGCGCTGAAGGTGCGGTCGCGGCTAAGCAGACGCAACTCGGCGGCCAGCAGGTCGGCGTCCCCGGCGCGCTCGACGTGGGCCAGCCGACTCACGATGGGCTGGCCCGCCACCTGGGCGACGGTGCGCGCACACGTCGGGCTGTCGGTGCGCTCGACGCTGAAGTCGGCCAGCACATTGTCCACGGCCCGCAAATGTAGGGCGGACAGGCCCACCAGGGCATTATCAACGGCGTCGGTCGGGCGCAGCGCGATCATCACCGTGCGCGTGTCGCCGCTGGCCGCGCCCACGCCCGGCCTGCGCAGGCGCAGGCGGACTGTGTCGCCGTCGCGCTCTGCGCCGTTCTCCCGCAGATCCCAGCCGAGGCTCGACACCAGCCAACCCGCCAGCATCAGTGCGCGCAGCAGTCCGCCCGCGCCAGCGACCGCATAGTCGATCTCTACATGGTCAAGGCGGCGCAGGTGCGGCAAGAAGGGCCGGGTGTCAAAGAACTGGGCGATCAGCTCACGCCAGGGAGTGAGCCTGGCCCAGTTCAGGTCGCTGAGAGCCAGCGACTTAGGGCCAGCACCGGGGCCAACACTGCTACTGGCATCGTAGGCGGCCATCGTCACCAGGTCGCGCAGGGGGTCGGCGAACCCAGCCGAATCGACGATCAGCCGGTCGAGCACGCCGCGCAGCTTGCGCAGCAGCGGCAGATCGAAGGGCTGCGGGCCATCCATCCAGAGTACCACCGGCAGGTCGGACACCAGCAGCGGGAGCATCAGGCTGACGACCTGACCTGCAAGCCCGCCCCGTGAGTCGATGGTGATCTGC
The DNA here is from genome assembly GCA_903877945.1 of uncultured Oscillochloris sp. Lineage (GTDB taxonomy): Bacteria > Chloroflexota > Chloroflexia > Chloroflexales > Chloroflexaceae > Oscillochloris. The sequence continues at coordinate 6,668 of CAIRFY010000464.1, forward strand.
TCGCCGCAAATCTGGGTTGCGCCGGGGGCGTTGAGCAGACAGTTGGCCTGTACCCACGCTTCAATCTGCGGATCACCGGTGGCGGGGCGGTCGATCAGCACCACCGCACGGCAGGGGTGGCTGGCGGTGAGTTGCTGGATCACCGCGCCCATCTCGTCGGCATGGTTGCTATCGCCAGCGCGGGCGAGCAGGTTCAAGGTCAGGGCGCGGGTCGTCGAGTGACCGGCGGCGGCGGACTCGGCGGCGTTGTTCTTCCAGAGATCCTGAAGGTCGCGCTCGATCCGTGCGATGTCAGTGGTCATGCAACCTCCGTATTAAACCCAATATTTTTCGCACAAGGGGTCTGTCGCCGCTCAGCCCTCACCCCCCAGCCCCCTCTCCCCGTGA
>CAIRFY010000465.1 GCA_903877945.1 uncultured Oscillochloris sp.
GGGAGAGGGGGCTGGGGGGTCAGGGCTGAGCGGCCATCTCGCAACTAGGTTACTGTAGCTCGTAGGTAATCTGTACCTGAGCCGTGTAGCTCTGCGTGCCGGCCTGGACGGGCACCGCCGCGCCGCCCGTGACGACTGCGCGATCCATCATCGGCATGGGTACCACCGGGCCAGAGCCGACGTTCTCGGTGATCACGAGTACCTGGCCAACCGTGGCGCCAGTACCCTTGGCCAACTGGTCGGCGCGGGCCTTGGCCTCAAGCACGGCCTTGTCGCGGGCCAGGGACAGGACGGCGGCGGGGTCGGCCACCGTGAAGTTCACGCCATAGATGCGGTTCGCACCGGCCTGCACCACTTGGTCGAGCAGCGGACCAGCCTGGGCCAGATTACGGATTGTGACATTCACCTGGTTGCCCACCGTATAGCCCGTCACTTGGCGACCATCGCTGCTATAGGTCGGGTAGATGTTGAAGCCGCTAGTCTGGATATCTTTCTCATCCACGCCGATCTGCTTGATCTTCTCGATGATCGCGGTAGCCTGAGCGGTGTTCTGCGCCAGAGCCTCTTGCGTCGTGGGCGCTGATGTATCCACACCGATCTGGACGTTGGCGGTATCGGGCGTCACCTTCATCTCGCCGGTGCCAACGACGGTAATTTGGCGCATGCCGGGCACCCCGCTCGTCTGGGCCTGGGCAGTGATGGGACGACTGCTGATCAGGGCGGCACCAATGGCCCCGATGGCCAGGACGGCGATCAACAAAGCACCCGCAAGGGCACCGATCAGAGTCGAGTTGCGCTTCTCCATGGGTCTCTCTCCTGCTAGGGCGGGCCGTTGGCCCGCAGGTCGTATGCGTTACGCTCTGATAACGCTGCGCCTTGTAGGATCGTTCCACGAAAAACGCCGATGGAGTTTGCCAGCAACGCCAGCAAACTCCATCAGCGCCAGGAAAGGGTTGGAGGGCAACGACACGCTCACGCGACCGTGCCATGGGCAGGACGACTCGACAGTGGTTCGGAGGTATGCAGGGCGTAGGTTTCCTCAGCGCTACCGGGGAGGACGATCCAGCATGCGACCAGGGAGATGAACAAAACCATAGCGATGATCAGTTCCATTGTAGTGCTCCTCATTGATGGGTAGAGGCGGCTCGCGAGCTGCCCCTACGGCTAGATCTGGTAGGCGGTTTCGCCGTGCTGCGAGACATCCAGGCCACGGGCCTCTTCCTCTGGCGAGACGCGGATGCCCACCGTCGCGTTTACGAACATCAGCAGCCCCCAGGTGATCAGGGCCGAGTAGATCACCACCACGGCCACGGCGATCAATTGGATGAGGAACTGGTTGGGATTGCCATAGAGCAGGCCATCGGCCCCCGCCGAGTTGATGGTTTTGGTGGCGAAGACGCCCGTGGCCAGGGCACCGATGATCCCGCCAACGCCGTGGACACCGAACACATCCAGAGCATCATCGACGCGACCGCGCACAAACATCTCGACGGCGAAGAAGCAGGCTAGGCCGACAATAAAGCCGATAATGATCGATGCCATCGGGGTGACGAAGCCAGCGGCAGGGGTAATACCGACCAGACCGGCCACCGCGCCCGCAGAGGCACCGAGTACGCTTGGTCGGCGGTGGCGCACCCAGCTCGCCGTCATCCAGGTAATGGCACCCATTGCCGCCGCTAGGTGTGTGTTGACAAAGGCCGAAACCGCCAGGGTGCTGCTGCCCAGGGCGCTGCCGGCGTTAAAACCGAACCAGCCGAACCAGAGCAAGCCGGTGCCGAGTACCGTCAGGGTGGCGTTATGTGGCTCCATCGGCTCGCTGCCGTAGCCGACGCGCTTGCCGAGTACCAGGGCGCAGACCAGGGCCGACACGCCCGAGGTGATGTGAACCACCGTGCCACCGGCAAAATCCAGCGCACCAAGCACACGGATCCAGCCGCCCACGCCCCAGACCCAGTGCGCCACCGGCACATAGACGAGGAGCAACCAGAGCAGCGAGAAGATCACAAACGCCTTAAAGCGCTTACGCTCGGCAAAGGCACCCGAGATCAGGGCGGGTGTGATCACCGCAAACATCATCTGGTAGATCATGAAAGCCTGATGCGGAATGGTGGGTGCATAATCCGCGTTCGGCTCCAGACCCACACCGTTCAGGCCAACCCAGCTCAAGCCACCGATCAAGCCATTGACACTTGGGCTAAACGCCAGGCTGTAGCCCACCAGCGCCCAGATCACGCTCACAAACCCGAGCATGAAAAAGCTATGCATAATTGTCGAAAGGGCGTTCTTCTGGCGAACAAGGCCGCCGTAGAAGAGCCCGAGGGCTGGTGTCATCAGCATCACCAACGCGCTCGACACCAGAATCCATGCGGTGTCAGCTCCATTAATCGCATCCAAGGATTAGCTCCTTCATCACACGCTACAATGCACAAAAAAACCTGACGATCTTCTTCATCGCCAGGGCATCGCCGCCAGAGCACGCCAAAATTGTAGATCCCGACCCTTTGGTTACGTGTGGCCCCATTACCACGCGCCCCCTGATGCCCTGCGCCGACCTTGCACTCCTGGTGACAAACCCCACTTTCACGTGCAACTTATATTGAACATTATATAAAAAAAGTAAAAGACGAACATCGGGCAAAACTCACAAGGTTGTGTGCCTGCTTTATGGATATATGATCCAAAGAGGGCTATAGGATTTAGGAAAGGAGGTTGTAAGTTTCGCTGACAACCTCCTTTCCTATTGGTATTCTTCGGGAACCGGCGTTGCCGTCCCGAGTTGTCGCCTGACGGGAGTAGTGTAGCACCGAGCGGGTCTATTTTTCCAGTTCTATCTGCCTGTTGCTGATGCGCGAGACCCTGATGGGACCCACGCCACGACGTTTGACCTAAAATTAATACTATGGTATCTTCGCGCCACCGCTGACCTAGATTGTCACGGTGTCGATCCACGCTGATCGGCTCCTTTACGACACGAGGAGGTACGTATTGACGAGTCTCCGTACGACTCGCCAGAGCAAAGCCCCCGCCTTTAGGCGGGTGGTGGTTTACCATCGCACTCACACCCTAACGCTCTGCTGGTTGATGGTGTTGGTCGCCATCTGTTCCACGTTTGTCACACCTGCTCCTGTCTCTGCAGCTCCCCAGCTCGTTCTACCCACTCCCCCTGGCGAGCAGTGGGTGGTGATCCAAGGTTACGCCTGCGGCACCCACAACTCGTGGGATCGCTACTCCCTCGATCTGGCCCAGGTAGGCGAACCAACCTACGGCGCACCAGTCCGTGCGGCTGTGGCTGGGAAGGTATGGTACTGGGGCGCGCCCACCGGCACGTTGATCCTCGGCCACGGCGGCAACTTCTTCACGATGTATACCCACATGAGCCGCGCCGTCAGCACCGATCTCGGTCGGTATTTTGAGACCGGCGAGGTGCTTGGCTACGTGGGCGACCGGGGAGCGCCGGGGGTGCCGCACCTGCATTTTACGGCCTTTACCGCCAATAGCGATGGCTGGAGCGGTAAGCACTCAGTTCCCCTGCACTTCGCTGAGGGCTACGACCTGCCAGAAGTCGGCGGGTGCAGCCAGCACCAGGGCACGGCCCTCACCGCGATGGCGCTCCAGCCTCCCCAGATCACCTTCAGCAGCCCGGCCCAGCCTAACATGTGGTACAACAGCGATCAGCGGATCGAGTTTACGACCCTCTGGGGCGGCGGCGGGATGAGCCAGGCATGGGATCAGGCACCACCCGGCGATACGCCGATGTTCCCGCAGAATACCGACGGCTACGCTACCCTGAGCGACATTGGCGAGGGCGTGCATACGCTGACGGTGCGGGCCTGGGGGCCGGACGGCAAACAGGCGACGGCTACCTACGGCCCGGTTGGCTACGATGTCACCGCGCCGAGCAACCCGCCGCCCATTGCTGAACTGCACGCCCGCCCCGGCATCCCCCTGGGCGTTGTCTGGTCGCCGGGAAGCGATCATCTCTCGGGCGTGGCTGGCTACCGCGTCTACATTGGGCCTGATGCCAACGGCGAGGACGCATGGTTCATCACAGAACCGCAGATCACGACGCCCCCGCTGGTCGGCGGGCGCTACCTCGTGCGCGTGCAGACTCTTGACCAGGCCGGGAATGCGAGCGCGTGGACGACCATTGGACTGATTGTGATCGCATAGACAAGGTTTCAGTGTGACAGTTTGGCGATGAGGCGAGGATGCGACGAGGCGCTGCTATCGCATCTTCGCGTCCTCACGTCCTCGCGTCCCCGCCAAACAGTTTGGCGATGAGGCGAGGATGCGACGAGGCGATGCTATCGCGTCCTCACGTCCTCACGTCCTCGCGTCCCCGCCAAACGGCATGTCATAGACGAAGATGCGTTGCCCTACGCCTTCTGGCACGGTATAATGCCGTCCAGGAGGTTTTTCGATGGCAGAGACAACAACAGATGGCGATACTCTCGCGCTGGTGCAGGATGGCCGTATTGCCCTGATGGCGGGCGATACCTACATCGCACGCCAGCATTTTCGGCGCGCCCTTGAACTCGACCCTGAGCATGTGGGTGCGCTGATTGGCCTGGCTGGGACGATGCGAGCCTACCGCGAGAAGCGTGAGCATCTGCTGCGTGCGCTCAGTATTGATCCGGCCAGTGTCGAGGCTCGCGCCATCCTCGCGCAGGTTGAGTCGCATCTGGCGGCGGGCGAAATCCTGGCCCCCGGCGGCGTCCAGGTGCGTGAGCCAGTGCGGGATTTCTCTGTCGATGTGCTGCCCCTGGTTCAGATCGCTGATGCGCCAGCGCAGACGGGAACCCTGTATTGCTATAACCACCCGAAGCGGGAGACGGGGCTGTGCTGTACGAACTGCGACCGGCCAATCTGCGCGGATTGTATGCGCCAGGCGGCGGTGGGCCAACTCTGCCCCACATGCGCCCGCGCACGTCGCCCGGTGAACTATCAGGTTTCGGTGGGCAGCCTGGCCGTGAGCGCCGTGATCGCCCTTGGCTATGGTGTGCTTTCCAGCGTTGTGGCCGGATTCTCGCTCGGGATGGTCGGCTTTTTTGGTCTGTACCTGGCGATTATCGTTGGCCCGATGGCGGGCGAACTGCTGGTACGGCTGCTGGAGCGCGTCACCCGTAAGCGCGGGCGAGCCGTTCAGATTGTGGTTGGCCTCGGCTATGGGCTGGCGGCTGCGCCCGTGGTTCTGCTCTTCTTCAGCCTTAGCCTGATTATCTTTACAGTTGCGGCCCTCGTAACGGCGATCACGCGCCTGCGGTAGCCGATGCTTGCGCATAGTGTGCCCCCCCGGCTGATAGAAGTTTCCACGACGCGACGTCAGTCACCAGCAGATTTACACCAGTCCTGGTGATGGTGATACGCATGAATATGGCGGTACAGCGTTCGTATATACTCTAGGGAAGCGTGGCCTTACGAAAGTAGCAGTACTGTGGCTCGGGCGTAGCGACATGGGGCAGGCCAGTGTTCGCGCCAAAGCCGGAAGGGGCAGGTATGACCTCCAATATGCGCGGGATGTTGCTTGCACAGCGTGGTGATAAAAACCCGCTCGATCTGGTTGAGTATAAACTCCGCGAGCAGATCTTTGGTCAAGAGCGTGCGATTGAGAGCGTGATCCGGGTGCTGAATCGCGCACGCTTTGGCTTCTCGGCTGGGAACCCGCGTCGCCCACGGGCTACTCTGCTCTTCCTCGGCCCTACCGGCGTTGGTAAGACGGCCACTGCACGCGCCCTCGCCCAACTGGTGCGCCCTGATGGCGAGGCGTTCCTGAAGATCGATTGTTCGCTGTTTAGCCAGGGCCACGAGGTGAGCGCCCTTGTCGGCGCGCCACCTTCCTACGTTGGCCGCGATCAGAAGCCCCTGCTCAACCCTGATATTATCGAGCAGGAGAACAGCGTGGTGCTGTTCGATGAGATCGAGAAGGGCCAACCCGAGCTGTGGAACCTGTTGCTTCAGGTGATGGAGGACGGCGAGATCCTGCTGCTCAACGGCGGTCGGCGGGTGAGTTTCCAGAATAGTATTGTGGTCTTTACGACCAATGTTGGCGCCAAGGAGATGGTGGACTACCTCGCCCGACGCACAATCGGTTTTCGCACCCCGCACCAGGATGTCGAGGCCACCGGCCAGCAGATCTATCAGATTGGATTCGAGGCGCTTCAGAAGGTTTTTCAGCCTGAGTGGATCAACCGGCTCGATGAGATCGTCGCCTTCCGACCGCTCTCTAGCGATGTGCTGCGCGAGGTACTCGATCATATGTTGCTGGAGAGCAATGAGCAATATCTGCGCCACGGTATTCGGGTTGAGGTGAGTATCGAGGCGAAGGAGTATCTGCTCGATAAGGGCTTTGACCCACGGTTCGGCGCACGCCCCCTGCGCCAGCGCTTGCTGAAGGATCTGGACGCGCCCCTGGCCGACCTGCTCTCGTCAGGCGGGGTGCCAGCGGGCAGTAAGGTGCTCGTGGTCTACTCCGGGGTGGACAAACACGGCCAGGCGCTACAGTTCTATTACGAGGCGGCACCCGAGGTGCTGCGTCAGGCCGAGGAACTGCGGCAAGCGGAGGTGGGCCGGGTTGGTGTGGGCGCGGGCGATGGCCCACAGCCGCCGAGCGTGAGCTTGAGTAGCGAGCGCGGGAACGCCGCCGAGAGTTCGGCCTCAGCGACTGGGCCGTTTGGCGCACGCGGGCCACGGATTCTGCCGCCGAAACGGCCAGATGGACGGTAAGAGATCTGATAAGACAAGGTTCGTGGCAGCTTTACAGTTTGTCACCCTCCGGCCCTCACCCCCTGCCCCTCTCCCTCACGGGGAGAGGGGGCTGGGGGGTGAGGACTGTCCGGCGATCACACGACTTTGCATCAGCCTTGCATCACCCCGCGCCCCCCGATCTTCCCGCCCGGCAAGCATGTGCTATACTGAGGCGCTCTGTTTGATCGCCCACATGGCCTGTCCGTCCTTCGGATCGGCGTGGCTATGAAAGGGATCGTTGGTTAGGAAGATCGATGTCACCTGCGACGACTGATACGACCGTGATAGATGATAACCGGCCCGCCGCCCTGGTTCGGTTAAGCGCGCTGCGCTGTGTCGCCTATGAGATCGCCCTGAACGGCTGGCGGATCCTCCACGAGACGGTCAATGATTTTAGCCTCTGGCGAATCATTGAGTACCCGTGGTCTACCAAGGCTCTCGGGCTTCGCCGTGGCGACCTTGTCCTCGATATTGGCTCCGGCACGTCCTCCTACCCACATATGCTGGCGAAGGAGGGTGTCGATGTGGTGGTGCTTGAACTCGACGCCGACCGGGTGCGCTGGCAACTCAATAAGCGTCGTGCGACGGCCCGCCCCGGTGATGGCCGCTTCTTCCCACTGGTGGCAAGCGCTACGGCGATGCCTGTCCGCAGCGAGAGTATTGATCGCCTCGCCGCTGTCTCCTCATTGGAGCATATCCCCGACGATGAGTCCGTTGGTCGGGAGATCGGTCGCGTCCTCGCTCGTGGCGGCCTCGCCGCGATCACGATCCCCTACACGAGTACCGAGCGCACGAGTTTTTTTCAGGGGATCAGGACGTTTGTCCAGGTTCAGCGCAACGCTTTTGTGCAAGAGGGGAAGGTTGGCTCCTTCTTCCGCTTCTACACGGACGCCGATATCGAGCGCGTCTATGTGCGCCCTGCGGACGCCCGCGTCGGTGAGTGGCGCGGATTTGGCCGCTCGTGGCTGAATGGGCGCTATCACGAGACGAAGCTTACGAAGTACTGGCGGCGCTATGTGTTGAAAGATCTGTTCCTTGCGCTGATCGTTCACCCGATTGAGGAGCGCTTTGACCGCAGCGACCCGCTCTATGTCATGTTTACACTCCGTAAGTCTTGACTAAGGATGTGCCGCTCGGATCGCGGCCTGACCATGCGAGTTCTTTACTTCATCCCGCGCTACGATAGTGCCGCAATGGGAAATCGGATCCATACCGAGGTGATCGCCGAGTGGCGTGCCCAGGGTGTCACCGCTGAGGTGATCACCCTCGCCACAGGGGGAAATCACCTCACTATGCGTGTTGAGGAGGGTATCACGGTTCACCGGCTCCCGGTGAGCGCTGGATACCTGGCGAAACTGGCGAATCGCGCTGTTGCGGCGATCTGGCCCTACCCCTATCTGGCGGGGGCGATCACCCACTACCGGCGTTTCATCCAGAACGCCCGCTATGACCTGGTTCATATCGAGACGGCCTTCCCCCTCGGGCTCGTGGCCGCCCTTGCCCCGCGCCGTGGCTCGCCGCCGCTGGCGGTGACGTTGCCCGGTGCCGATATTATGGCCGAGCCGGAGTACGACTATGGCTATGGTCGCTTCCGCGCCGTGCGCGCGGTACTCCCACAGGTCTTTCGGCGCGCCCTGGTGCTGCGCGCCGACTCGCCCCAGATCCACGACCTGGCGGTGCGGCTCGGGGCTGACGCACAAAAAGTTGTTACTATCCCTTACAACATCACCGCCGATAGCTTTCCCTCGCCCGGTGTCGAGCTTGCTGAGCTGCGCCGCCGCAGCCGGGCGATGCTGGTCGAGCGTCATTCACTCGACCCCGCCCGCCCCATCGTTGTGAGCTTGAATCGGCTGCACCCGTTCAAGGGCATCGCCTATCTGATCGATGCGCTACCGCCAATGCGCGCCCGTGGTCTGCGGCCCCAGGTGCTTATCGTCGGCCCTAGCCGTCGCACACCGCAATTCGGCGACTACGGCGATTATCTGTCGCGGCGCGCCGCTGATCTCGGTGTTGGCGACGCTGTGACGATGGTTGGCGGTATACCGCATCACGAGGCTCTGGCGTACCTCGCCGCCGCCGATGCAGCGGTGGTGCCATCGGTCGCCGAGTCGTTTAGCCGCGTGGTGATCGAGGCCGCCGCCGTCGGTACCCCGCCGGTGGTGACGCGCACGACCGGGGCGAGTGCGTATGTGGCCGCGCAGCACGCGGGGTTGCTGGTCGAACCACGGTCAGGTGAGTCGATTGCCCAGGCTCTGGCGACCCTCCTCGCTGATGCGGGTACGTGGGAGGGCTACAGTCAACGTGCCGTCGCAATGGCCCCGGCCTTCAGCTCGGCCCAGATCGCCGCCGATCTGCTGCGGCTCTACCGCAGTGTTTTGGCGTCGGAATCGTAGGGGCGAGGCATCGCCACCTGAGAAATTGTCTGAATTTGAACCTGCCTCTGGAGATAATGAACGTATGCGACGACTTCCCCTCATACTCAGTGTAATCTGCGTGATCATACTGTCGGCATCTGTTGTTCCGGTCAGCGTCCATGCCGTAACAACCCCACAATTGCTTAAAGAGATAAATCTTGATGACTCGCAGAATGATAAGTACCCGAATGTTACCGTCTCGGGCCAGACGGTCTATATCGGTGGCGGTGTGAGCCTGGATGGCACCGATAAAAACACCGATGTGTTCATATGGTCGTTTGCTGAGCAAGCCACGAGTATCGGTCCGGGTACGAGTCTTGGGACGATTGGAGGGAAACGCGACTACTCCTCGGCGGCGGTGACCACCGCCCCCGATGGGACGATATACGCGGTCTGGAGTAATATTGATAATCGCACGCTCTCGATACGTCACCGTGATAGCAGCGGCGCGTGGGGGGCGCGACATATTGTTGCATCGGGAACGAGTTCGTTCTTTTTCTATCCGAAGGTGGCAGTCGATAGCTTCGGCCAAGTCTTCGTAATCTGGCAAGACAATGCGAGCCCGCTGTTCCTCAAGGTTTCCAACAACCAGGGGGCGTCGTGGTCGTCAAAATATACGACCACGATCAACACCTATACGTTGAATCCGACGATTGCCACCGGGCCGAACGGCCAAGTCGTGGTAGGGTACACGACCGTCAATCTGGCTCCCGCCGTTGCCATCTGGACGGGATCGGGGCTAAGTACGGAAGTACTCATGGGTACGAAGTCCGGGGCTTCCACAGGCACCTCGATTGGGCCAGATGGCAAGATCTACGCGGCCTGGCGTGGCCTTGTGAGCTCTGGCTCGTCCTCAGGAGCCTTCTACGCAGAGCGTCAGAGCGAAAATAGCTGGAACCGGTCGCACATGATCAGTGGCGATGTAAAGAATACGGTCAATGTACTGGTTGACAGCAGTGGCTCGGTACACCTGGGCTGGAATGCGATCATCTCTGGGACGCCCCGGTTCTTTTATTCAATCCGACAGGCGGGCCAACCAGAGTTCAGCGCGCTGGTTCCCGCAAGTATACCGAAGGTCTATAACTCGCATTTTGCGGTCAGTTCAGGCGGTGCATTTGTCCATGTGGCACTGGAAAACTTCACAGGATTGCGGCCATTCATCACCTACGCCCGGTTCTCTGGCTCGGTTGTCGGCATTTCAGCGACGCCGCAGATCGATGGGGGCGCGGCGGCGGTTGGTGGGAGCAGGACGAGGGTTGATGTCACGTTCACACATGCGGTCGGTCTGACGGATAAATCCCAGGTGCGCTGGCATTGGAATTCGGCACCGACTGATGGCAATGGCAACGACGGACTCGGATCACAAGGCTGGCAGACGTACGCGAACCCGCTCTCGGTGCCAATCCCGGCATCTCTCCTTAGTAGTACCACGTGTGCGGCTTCAACGCTGTACACGCAACTGCGTAATCCGGCGACTGGCGTGCTGGAGGAGACTGCAAAGCAGGACGCAATCTTGGTTGATGAGGTTCTCCAAGGCACAGTGGATGTCCATAACCCTTACATCAACATCGTCAGTGGGCTCGCGAGTACGGCACGCAGCGCTGCGCCGCCGCCTGAACTCGCTCTGAGTAAGGGCGAAGTCGGCAGCGGTGATCCGAACTACACCCGTGTGCCACTGATCTATCTGAGCGCGCTGAGTGCGAACGACTGCACCGGGATCACGAGTATCGCGGTTGGCAGGAGCGCATCTGCCCTTGAAACCACCTATAAAAGCGATGGCAGCGGATTCAGCGGCATGATCCCGCTGCCCGACCTGGCAAATCTCACCAGTGGCCCTCGCCCAATCGTGGTGCAGTTGCAGGACGGAGTTGGTAATACACGTACCTTCCCCTTCAATATCATTTACGATGACACGAAGCCCACCATCGATCTGGTGAACTCTGGGCTACCTTTCGCCGTGCCGCCCGTGCCGCCCGTGACAGCTACCGCTGTCTTACGCAACGACATCCTCCAGAACCTCACCTTCACGAATATTATCGCGAATGACGACTATTACCCCGGTCGAAAGTTCAGGGGCGTCTGGATCGCCAATAGCCGCACTGCTATTGGTGACCCGCTGACGAACGCGACCCTGAAATGGAAGACAGTAATTGCCCCTGGCTCACGTACGAGTTTCACGCTTGCCAACTGGAGTCTAGCCACCGGCCTGGCCGCAAGTGAGGTGACACCCGGCACCTACTACATCTACATCCGACTGCTCGACGGCGCTGGTAACGCCTCAAGTGAGGTATTCACACTTCAACTGACGAGCAATGTCACTTTGGCTACGTTGGATCTGCCGCTCGTGGTTCGCTAGGGTGCAGGAGAGACGCCCCGGCGGGGCCAATACTTTTCACATAAGGTATCTGCCGCCGCTCAGCCCTCACCCCCCTCTCCCTGAGCGGGAGAGGGGGAGTCGGATGCGTCCTGGTGCGGAATATCCCCTCTCCCCGTGAGGGAGAGGGGCAGGGGGTGAGGGCTGAGCGGCGATCTCACGATTTTGCATCAGCCCTGTCAAACGAACTTCCGCACGTAGTTCGTGTATGTAGTAGAATAAGGTTCCATAGAGATTTTTTCTATCGACCACAGCCATAGGAGCATAAAAATGAAGCGATCACGGAGTAAGACGTTGACGGTAAGCCTGCTGGTGGGGGCGCTGGTGCTGGCGGGGGTGGGGTTCGCGCTCGTCCAGGCACCCCAAGGCGCAGCCCAGGGCCAGGGGGTGCTGCTGAAGTACCCGGACTTCCCACCCACGCCGACGATTGGACCAAACCCCACCCCACCAGCCCAGGTGGCTGGGGCGAACACGATCCTGGCGCAGAGCGATTTCGCCGATGTGAGCGCCCTGCGTAGCTGGGAGTTTGTCGATCAGTCCTTTGTCATCGCGGGTGCCGAAGGGCAGTGGACCGTGACGGACGGACGACTGGCGCAAGACTACGCCGGGCCGGTACGCGACCCCTCGATCCAGGAGGTGGCTGCGCTCACTGGCGATCCGGCATGGCGTGACTACACAGCGCAGGTGAGTTTCTACGATGAGTTTAATGGCACGGCGGGCCTGATCGCACACTACACCGGGGCCGACCCGACGACGGCGAGCTACTACCGCATTCGGGCGCTGACCAGCACGTTCTCGGCGACCCCGAAGCTGGTGCTGGAGCGCGTGGATCAGGGGGTGGCCCGTGCGCTGGTGGAGATCAACGGGCCAGGCTTTACGTCGCGGATCTGGCATACGCTGGGGTTGACGGTGCGCGGGGGGAGCCTACAGGCAACCCTGGACGGTCAGGTGGTGGCGGAGGCCACTGATAACGCGCCGCTGCCAGCAGGGCGGGCCGGTATCTACACCCGTGCAACTGGCGGTATCCTCTTCGATGACTTTGTCGTAACTGCCCCGTGAGCTGATGTGTCAGTATCCTGATGCCTGGAGAAAAAAAGTATGCGGCGACTTCCACTCGTGCTCAGCATGATTTGCGCGATCGTGCTATCAGCGTACATCGTTCCCGCCAGTGCCCAGAGTACAACGCCCCGTCTGCTTAAAGAGATAGACATTGGCGACTCGACAGCCAGCAAGTATGCAAACGTCACCGTTTCAGGCCA
>CAIRFY010000466.1 GCA_903877945.1 uncultured Oscillochloris sp.
CGGCGGGGCGTCTCTACTCTACGCCAGACGCCCCGCCGGGGCGTCTCTACTCTACGCCAGACGCCCCGGCGGGGCGTCTCTACGCCAGAAACAGCCCGAAGATTTGAACCCAGAGGTTCAGGAAGAAGCCAGGGTCGAAGATGAGGATGCTGCCCACGGCCAGGACGAGGGCGAGGATCGCCGCGACGGCCCAGATCACCCATGTGGGCAGGGTGCGCGGAAGGCGGGGGCCGCCAAGGGCGGGCAGCGGCTCGTACTCATCGACGTAGTGTTGGGCGCGGAAGTCCTCAATGATTGGCTCCGTGTCCATGCCGAGGAAGGTCACGTAGCTACGCATCATCTGGAGGGCAACGGGGCCACGCGGGATCAGGGTATATTTCTCGTCCTCAATGGCTTGCAGGTAAGACATGCGGATTTTTAGCTCGTTCTCAACCTGCACCAGGGTGAGGTGGCGGCGCATGCGCTCGTTACGCAGGCGCGGGCCAAGGGTCGCATTCGGATCAAGGATAGGAGCTTCGGCAACAGCGTTCACGACCGGTCGGGTATCTGGGATGCGCAGCAAAGCCATCTCCTCAGCCTCGCTCATAAACACCGGCTCTTCCTCATCCTCACGCCGCACGGGTGTCCGCCGGGTTGGCTGTGATGGCCGACGAGTCTCAGGGAGGCGCTCGGGAGTGCTGACACTCGGCTCGGCAGGCAGTTCGGACGTAGGGACGGGTAGCTCAGGCAGTTCGGGCACAAGGGTCGGGACAGAGACGCCAAGGCGGGTACGTACACGAACGAGTACCTCGGACGAGCGGTAGGGCTTTGCGATATAATCGGCGGCACCGGCGGCAAACCCGCGCACCACGTCTTCCTCACGCGAGGCGGCGCTCAGCACAATCACCGGGGTTGCCGCCGCAATCCGCGACAGCAGATCCCACCCACGATCCCGCTCGCTGCGCACCTCCAGCAGTACCAGGTCGGGCCGATCTCTGGTGTAGATCCGCTCGGCATTGATCAGGTCGCTGCTCTTTGCAACGCTGAAGCCCGCATCTTCAAGCATGATGCCCAGGGTGGCGAGTAAGATCACGTCGTCGTCGATGATCAGGATCTGGGACAATGGGGCGCTCCGTCGTTTAACACAAACCCGAGGTTCGGGCAATCGGCCCGATTATACCACCTGTGCAGACCACTTACGATGTGATTGTGATCGGTGCCGGACATGCCGGCTGCGAGGCGGCCAATGCGGCGGCGCTGATGGGCTGCCGCACGCTGCTGCTCACCATCGATCTCGACAAACTGGCCCATATGTCGTGCAACCCGAGCATCGGCGGGCCAGCCAAGGGCCACCTTGTGCGTGAGATCGACGCCCTCGGTGGCCTGATGGCCCGCGTCACCGACCGCGCCACCATCCAGATCCGCACCCTGAACGAGAGCAAGGGGCCAGCCGTCCAGTCTCTGCGTGCCCAGTGCGATAAGCACCTGTACGCCCAGGTGATGAAAGAGACCCTGGAGCGGGTGCCAAACCTGGACATCCGTCAGGCGATGGTTGAGCGGATTGTGCCGCCCACAGGGAACGTAGAGACGCCCCGGTGGGGCGTCTCCATGGGCGAGACGCCCCACCGGGGCGTCTTTACCGTGATCACCCACACCGGCTTCACTTACCAGGCCCGCAGCGTCATCCTCACCACCGGCACATTTCTGCGCGGGCGGGCGATTACGGGAGATGCCACCTGGGGTGCGGGGCGGGCGGGCGAGGCTCCATCGCTGGCTCTCGGCGAGAATTTGGCTGCCCTGGGATTTCCCTTGGTGCGGCTGAAAACCGGCACACCGCCGCGCATCCACGCCCGCACGATTGACTTTAGTCTGACTGAGGCCCAGCACGGCAGCGATGTGCCGCTCTATTTTGGACATTATTATGAGATTGCCGATTGCGGATTGCCGATTGCAGATTGCACCGCACCTGACAATCCACAATCGGCAATCTACAATCGGCAATCCACAATCTGCCCCGTCTACCCTCACGCGCAACTCGACGGCTGGCGCCCGCAGTTACCCTGCTACCTGGTTCACACGACGCCGGAGTTCCATGCGATCATCCGGGCCAACCTGCACCGTGCGCCGCTGTTCAGCGGGGTGATCGAAGGTATCGGCCCGCGCTACTGCCCGAGCATCGAGGACAAGATCGTGCGTTTCGCGGACAAGGAGCGCCACGGGCTGTTCCTGGAGCCTGAGGGCTGGGGCACCAGCGAGGTCTATGTCCAGGGCTGTAACACCTCGCTGCCCGAGGACGTGCAGTGGGCCATGCTGCGCAGCATCCCGGCCCTGCGGAACGTGGAACTGATGCGAGTGGGCTACGCGATTGAGTATGACGCCGTGGCCACCGGCGAGATCGGGGCCGACCTCCAGGCCCGCCGGATGCCCGGCATGTTCCTGGCCGGCCAGATCAACGGTACTACCGGCTACGAGGAGGCCGCCGCTCAGGGGCTGATGGCCGGGATCAATGCGGCTCGCCACGTTCGCGGCGAGCCAGCGGTCATCCTGGGGCGCGACCAGGCGTACATTGGGGTGCTGCTCGATGATCTGGTGACGAAGGAGATCCGTGAACCCTACCGCATGTTCACCTCGCGGGCGGAACATCGCCTGCTGCTGCGCGGTGATAACGCCGACCTGCGGCTGACGCCCCTGGCCCGCGAGCTGGGCCTGGTGGACGTGCGCCGCGCCGAGGCGGTGGAGCGCAAGCGCGAGCAGAGCGCCGACCTGCGGGCGCGCCTGGAGGGCTGGCGGATCTTCCCCTCGGCGACCGTCAACGCGGCCCTTGGCGCGGCCAGCGTGGAGCCGATCAGCCAGCCGATGAGCGCCTTTGATCTGCTCTCCCGGCCCGCCCTGCGCTATGATCAACTCCAGGCCGCCCTCGGCCTGCCCGACGCGCCCCCAACCGTGGTCGAGCAGGTCAAGATCGAGGCGACCTACGGCGGCTACATCGACCGGCAGCGCCGCGAGGTGGCCCGCCTGCACAAGATGGACAGCCGCCGCATCCCGCCTAACCTGGACTACGCCGCCATCTCCGGCCTGCGCAACGAGGCCCGCCAGGTGCTAGCGCGCTTCCGCCCGGCCACCCTTGGCCAGGCCGGGCGACTTGCGGGGATCACCCCCGCCGATGTGACGATTATCCTGTTCGCTCTGGAGCGAGGGCAAAAGTGATCATCTCTTTGGGTGACATTGCCAGCTTTGCTGGCAATGTCACCCAAAGAGATGATGGTTTTTTATTTCTGGAATAGCCGCACGGCGCTCTGGAGCCCCCGCTCGTAGGCGTCGATCAGCGTGTCGATCTTTTGGTCGGACTCGGTATCGATCTGCTGGCGCTGCGGATCGGCGTCGAACCAGGCTACGGTGCGGGCGATCCCGAGCTTAAACGGCGTCGTGGCCAGATAGCCGGGCACGAAGCGGCGGATCTTGCTGTTATCAAAAATCACACTGGAACACTTGTCACCGATCAGGCTGCCGGTCATGTCGGGCAGGCAGGCGCAGATGAAGTCGGCGGCGATGTGGACGATCCGCGCCGGGACGCCCGCCGCCGCCGCCGTGGCCGCGTAGAGCTGATCCCAGGTCAGCGCCTCGTCGGAGGTGATGTGGAAGGCGTGGCCAATAGCCTGCTGGTGGCCGAGCAGCCCGACGAGTCCTTTGGCGAAGTCGCTGTTGTGGGTGATCGGCCAGAGCGAGCTGCCGTCGCCGGGGACGATCACCGGACGACCCTGGCGCATGCGCGCAATGATGGTGAAGGGCTTCTGCCAACTGTTCATCACTAGGGGAATCTGGGTATCGCCATAGGTTAGCGAGGGCCGCACAATCGTCACCGGGAAGCCATCTTCGCGCAGGGCACGCATCAGGCGATCCTCGCAAGCGATCTTGTCACGCGAGTACTGCCAGTAGGGGTTTGCCAGGGGCGTACTTTCGGAGACGAGGTAGTGGCCGACGGGGCGCTGGTAGGCGCTCGCCGAGCTGATGAAGATGTACTGGTCTGTCCGCCCGCTGAACAGGGCAATGTCACGCTCGATCTGCTCGGGCGTGAAGGCGATCCAGTTCACCACCACGTCGAAGCGCAGCCCGGCTAGGGCGGACTCCAGGCTCTCGCGGTTGTTCGTATCGGCGATGATCGCCGTCGCCCCGGCTGGCGTATCTGTGCGCTGGCCACGGTTGAGCAGGAACAGATCAACCCCGCGTTCCAGAGCCAGTTGGCTACACGCGCTGCTAATCAGGCCCGTCCCGCCGATAAAGAGAACCTTCATACGTTTCGCTCCCTCTCCTCAAAGAGCGAAGATTGCGCCCCATAGAGGCGCAAACCTCGCTATAATAATCCTGTTGTGGCAAAACCTGAAAGGAGCACATGATGCCTGATCAGCGCATGAAAGTGGCAGATCTGGACGAGGGCCGCCTGTCACGGTTGAAGGCGGTGGAGGTCGATCTCGGCACCTACATCGTTGCCCTAGAGCCGGCGAGCCCATTTGCCGACCTCGGCACGGAGCAGGTTCAGCGCCTCCAGGATCTTGAGCGTGAGCTTGGGCTCGTCCTGCTTGCCTACCGCTTGTCCGACGGATAGATCAGCACCCGCTCGGGGCTGAGCCACAGGGTCAATAGAATGCAAGATGCAAAATGCAAAATGCAAAGCCCGCACGATGCCTTCTTTTGCATTTTGCATTTTGCATTTTGCATTTTGCATTTTGCATTTTGCACTCCCTACACCGGATAGATCAGCACCCGCTCGGGGCTGAGCCGCAGGGTCAGCGGCCCGTTGTCGGGCAACTCGGCCATGTCGAGGTCGAGGAGCAGCCCGCCGGTGGCGATCACACGCACCCGGTAGTGCCGCCCGCGAAACTGAGCGGACTCCAGCGCGGCGCTCAGGCAGTTCTGCCCGCCGGGGCTGGCTGCGCGATCCGCTGCGTCGGGCGCGACCACCGCTATTGCCGCTGCGCCCGTCGCCAGGTCGCTCATCGCCACCCCGTAGAGATCGCCGAGGGCGGTGGCGATCCGCCCCGCGCCAAGGTAGGTTCCCGACAACCCGTTGCGCAACCCGAGGAAGCGTGCCGCCCACAGGCTCGCCGGTCGCCGGTAGATCGCCTCCGGCGGCCCGGCCTGCTCCAGTCGCCCAGCATTGAGCAGGGCCACGTGGTCGGCCAGGGCGAACGCCTCCTCCTGGTCGTGGGTTACATAGATCGCCATCACACCGACCTGGCGCAGCACGGCGCGTAGCTCGTCCTGGAGCCGCTCGCGCAGCTCGCGGTCGAGGGCGGCTAGTGGCTCGTCGAGCATGAGCAGGCGCGGGCCGGGGGCCAGGGCGCGGGCCAGGGCCACGCGCTGGCGCTCGCCTCCTGACAGATCAAAGACCCGCCGCCGACCGTAGCTGTCCAGGCCCACCAGTTCGAGCATCTCCGCAGCCCGCGCCGCAATCTGCGTGCGGCCCAGCCCGCGCATGCGCAGCCCGAAGGCCACATTGGCCGCCACATCCATGTGCGGGAAGAGCGCGTAGTCCTGGAACATCATCCCGAAGCCGCGCAGGTGGGATGGCACGCCGTCAATGCGCTCGGCACCAAAGCGGATCGCCCCGCTGTCGGCCCGTTCTAGCCCGGCCACCACCCGCAGCAGGGTGGTCTTGCCACAGCCAGAGGGGCCAAGCAGGGCCGTGATCGTCCCCGCCTGTAGCTCCAGGCTCACCCCGCGCAGCACCTCGGCGGCGGCGTACGACTTGTGGATCTGAGAGATCGTGAGCATCAGCTACAGATGCGCCAGAAAGTCGATCACATGCTGGGCACCGACACGCGGCGGGGAGAGTTCTGGCTGCGTGCGATACTTGAGCAGCAGATCCCGGATGTAGCCCGCGCTCTGTGCAAAGTCACTGTTCGCCAGGACGTGTCGCACCGCGCCTAGCAGCGTCCGTGGCGTACACTGATCCCGTCGCAGCACCAGCCCGCAGCCCCGGCGCACCATCGCCTCAAGGTTGTATTGCTGTTCGCTAAACATCGGCACCCCGACAAACGGCGTGCCCGCAAACAACGTGCTGTAGACCGTGCCCTGCCCGCCGTGGATGACGGCTACATCGGCGAGGGCGGCAACTTCAAGCGCCGGGAAGAATGTTTCGACAAACACATTAGCAGGGATGTGCGTAAACTCAGATTTCTCAATAATCGTCGTCGTGGCGACAAAAACATCGTAAGGCTGGTTGGCGAAAGCCGCAACGATTGACTTAAACAGCGCGGGGCTACCCGACGAACCCATCGAGAAGAAGATCACCGGTCGTCCGGGTTTCCGCTGATAGGATCGCACCGACTCGGGCATCGGGATAGGATACTCCATCAGCAGGGGGCCGCAGAACTCATAATCGGGGGGCAGATCATTAAGCTCGGGGAACAACTCGGGCGCGTCCGAGAGCAAGTTGAAGTCGCCCCGGAAGATGCTCAGGGTACTCTCGAAGCGCCCGATGCCCCACTTGAGCGCGACCTTATTCCATGCGTTGAGCTTAAAAGGGAAGTGTAGCGGGGCGATGTTGGCGACCCAGTTACGCAGTGGCGGTGGGGCCAGAGCCATCCACGGGCGCTTGACAAACAGCCCGTGGGGCGACGTTCCTAGCCCAGACTGAAAGTACGGCTCTGATACGGCTGCGGAGAGTACCCAGACCAGGGGCACGCCCATGACCCGCGTCGAGATGCGGATGCTCGGACGAAAGCCGGTGATCACCACATCGGGGCGAATCTGCTTGAGCAACTCAACTTCGGCGGCGATAAAGGTAGACAACTCCGCCGGGGCGATCCAGTTCATGCCGTACTCGTCGACGTTGTGCATCCGACGGAAGTGCTCATCGTTCATCCACAGCGAGTCATACGCGATGGAGACTCGTTGGCAAGGGATGTCGGCGAAGAGGTAGTCGTAGCGTCCATCGCCAAGCACCACCACCTGATGCCCCAACTCGGAGAAGGCACGCGCAAAGCTCGCCATACGGTGGCTCTCGGCAAGATCGACCATCTCTGGCGCAATCAGGATCGTTTTTCGTAACACTGAGGTGCCCTTCATTTGACATGGTGACGTGGTGACACGGTGACGCGACGACACGGTGACGCGGTGACACGGTGACGCGGTGACATGGTGACTTGGTGACGCGGTGACTTGGTGACGCGGTGACGCGACGACACGGTGACGCGACGACACGGTGACGCGACGACACGGTGACGCGACGACGCGGTGACATGGTGACATGGTGACTTGGTGACTTGGTGACATGGTGACTTGGTGACTTGGTGACTTGGTGACTTGGTGACTTGGTGACTTGGTGACGCGACGACACGGTGACTTGGTGACTTGGTGACTTGGTGACTTGGTGACGCGAC
>CAIRFY010000467.1 GCA_903877945.1 uncultured Oscillochloris sp.
GACCGGCGTGGAGATGTTCCAGAAGACTCTGGACGAGGGCATTGCCGGAGACAACGTGGGTTGCCTGCTGCGCGGCGTGGAGCGCACGGACATCGAGCGCGGCCAGGTACTGGCGGTGCCGGGCAGCATCAAGCCGCACTTCAAGGTCGAGGCCCAGGTTTACGTGCTGAAGAAGGAAGAGGGCGGACGGCACACGCCGTTCTTCCCCGGCTACCGACCACAGTTCTACATCCGTACCACCGACGTGACCGGGAGCATCAAGCTGCCCGAGGGCATGGAAATGGTGATGCCGGGCGACAACGTGGTGATGGGCGTGGAACTGATCGTGCCCGTGGCGATTGAAGAGGGTCTGCGCTTCGCCATCCGCGAGGGCGGTCGTACCGTCGGTGCCGGTGTCGTCACGAAGATCATTGAGTAAGTGTTTATGATCCCGGCTGCGGGGCGTCGATCTGTCGGATCGACGCCCCCGGCATATAACCTCGTTTGAGGAGCTTGTTATGGCAAAACAGAAGGTGCGTATTCGCCTTAAGGCGTATGACCACAAGATTCTAGATCAGTCGGCTCGGCAGATCGTCGAGGCAGCAGAACGCACTGGCGCTCTGGTGGCCGGCCCTGTGCCTCTGCCGACCAAGATCGAGAAGTATAGTGTGATCCGCTCGGGCTTCATCGATAAGAATTCGCAGGAGCAGTTCGAGATCCGCACCCACAAGCGGCTGATCGATGTCCTCGACCCGAGCCAGCAGACGATCAACGCCCTGATGAAGCTCAATCTACCCGCCGGCGTGGACATCGAAATCAAGCTCTAATCTCGTGTGAGTTTCGGAAAACACGCGACAGGCGACGGGCATAAAAAAAGCACTGCGTCGTCAGTCGCGAGTTCAATAGAAAAGGCAGCCGCTGCGCAATGACGCACGCTGCGGAGGTAGCAGTAATGATTAGTGGGTTGTTGGGTCGAAAGCTGGGGATGATGCAAGTCTTCAGCGATAAGGGCGAGGTGATCCCGGTCACGGTGATCGCCGCTGGCCCCTGCATCGTTACCCAGGTACGTACCGTTGAGCGCGATGGTTACGCTGCGGTGCAAATTGGGTATGAGCAGGTGGAGCCACGCAAGCTCTCTAAGCCCCAGCAGGGGCACCTGAAAGCGGCCAATGCGCTCCTGCGCTATCTGCGCGAGTTCCCCGCCGATAATCCTCAGGAGCATACGCCCGGTGAGGTGATCAACGTCGAGCTGTTTAAGCCCGGCCAAAAGATCGATATTTCAGGAACGTCCAAGGGCCACGGCTTCACAGGTGTGGTGAAACGCTGGGGCTTTCACGGTGGCCCGAAGACCCACGGACAGAGCGACCGCCATCGCGCCCCCGGCTCGATTGGCGCGGGTACCACCCCCGGTCGCGTCTGGAAGGGTCAGAAAATGGCGGGCCGCATGGGCGGCAAGCGCGTCACCATCCAGAACCTTGAGGTGGTCGAGGTGCTGCCGGAGAAGAACCTGATCCTGGTGAAGGGCTCGGTACCCGGTGCCCGCACGGGCCTGATCGAGATCCGCCGCGCCGTAAAGGTTTAGATAAAACTATGCCTGTGTATCATCGGAGTGCCGACGATACGCAGGATATAGGGAACAGCAATGGAAGCACATCTCTATAATCAGGCCGGCGAGCAGATCGGGAGCGTCGAGCTGAGCGACTATGTTTTTGGCATTGAGCCAAACATCCCGGTGATGCACCAGTACGCGGTGATGCAGCGCGCCAACGCCCGCCAAGGGACTCAGAGTACCCGTGGTCGTGGCGAGGTACGCGGTAGCACCAGGAAGATCTATCGCCAGAAGGGCACTGGTCGCGCCCGCCAGGGTTCTGTCCGCGCCCCGCACCGCATCGGTGGCGGTATCGCCCACGGCCCGCACCCGCGTTCGTACCGGGTGAGCATGCCCAAGAAGATGCGCCGTCTGGCCGTGCGCTCCGCCCTCTCGGCAAAGTTCGCTGCTGCCCAGATTCGTATCATTGATACCCTGGTGATCGCGGCACCGCGCACCAAGGACATCCTTAAGTTCCTTGGCGACCACACGCTCAGCGGGAAGACGCTGATCATCCTCGACCGCAAGAACGAGCAGACCGGGATTGTCCAGCGCTCGGCGAGTAACTTGCCGAATGTGAAGACGCTGCTCGCCAACTACCTGAATGTGCGCGACCTGCTCACCTACGATACGGTGGTGTTGCCCAAGGCCGCAATCGATGTTATCGAGGGCTACCTGGGTGCCAGCCAGTCGTCTGCTCAGAGCGAGGAGAAGTAGCGATGCCGACGCCGCATCAAATTATCGTCCGCCCGCTGATCACCGAGAAGAATACACTCCTGATGGAGTCGAACCAGTATACGTTCGAGGTGCTGCGCGTGGCGTCCAAGCCCGAGATCAAGCGCGCCATCGAGACGATCTTCAGCGTGACGGTGACGCGGGTGAACACCATCAATGTTCGTGGGAAGCTGAAACGGCGCGGGCGCGAGGTCGGGTACGCCCGGGATTGGAAGAAGGCGATCGTCTCGGTCGCCGCCGGCGACCGCATCGAGATCTTTGAAAGCTAGTCACGGCGGTAGGGGACAGCCCCCTGTGCCCTGTGCCCTGTACCTGGAGCAAAGCGATGGGTGTTCGCAAGTATAAACCAACCTCGGCGGGTCGCCGCAATATGTCGGTATCGACCTTCGAGGAGATCACGAAGAAGCGTCCTGAGCCGGGTTTGATCGAGCCGCTGCGTAAGCAGTCCGGTCGTAACAATACCGGTCGCATCACGGTGCGCCACCGTGGCGGTGGTCATAAGCGCTTCTATCGTATTATCGACTTCAAGCGCAATAAGTTCGGCATCCCGGCGAAGGTTCAGGCCATTGAGTACGACCCGAACCGCACGTCACGCATCGCCCTGCTGGCCTATGTCGATGGCGAGAAGCGCTATATTATCGCGCCGGTTGGTGTCAAGGTTGGCGATATGCTAAGCAGTGGCCCCGATGCGGACATCCGCGTTGGTAACGCCCTGCCGCTTTCGACCATCCCCCTTGGCACGCAGATCCATAACATCGAACTGGAGATCGGACGCGGCGGGGTTCTGGTGCGTAGCGCTGGTACCTCCGCCCAGTTGATGGCGAAGGAAGGTGACTACGCCACCGTCCGTATGCCCTCCGGTGAGATGCGGATGATCCACATCCGCTGCATCGCCACCATCGGCCAGGTCGGCAACCTGGATCACCAGAATATTCGCCTCGGCAAGGCCGGTCGCTCACGTTGGCTCGGTCGTCGACCACACGTGCGTGGAACGGTGATGAACCCGCGAGACCATCCGCACGGCGGTGGCGAGGGCCGCTCTCCACGCGGTATGAACCCGAAAACCAAGTGGGGCAAGCCCGCTCGCGGTGTGAAGACACGCCATAACCCGCGCAGCGATCGGTTCATTGTCCGGCGGCGCAAGCCCTAATTGGGAGGGTGTGGGCCTCGCCCACACCGCCCTGTTCTGTCAGGAGGATCTATGGCTCGCTCTTCAAAGAAGGGGCCGTACGTCGATATTCGGCTCCTCGACCGCGTCGAGACCATGAATCGCACGAGCGATAAGCGCGTGCTGCGCACGTGGTCGCGGGACTCGACCATCTTTCCGCAGATGATCGGTCACACGATCGCTATTCACGACGGTCGCCGCCATGTTCCGATCTATATCACGGAGAACATGGTCGGCCATAAGCTTGGCGAGTTCGCGCCCACCCGTTTCTTCCGTGGCCACGGTGGCAAGAAGGCGGACAAGCGCGGCAAGATGAAGTAGTGATGCCCTCGGGTGTCGCTCTGTGCCCGGTCTGTTCGCATGAGGGGTGTCTGCTACGTGCGTGAATCGTGAATTGTGGTACAATACGTGGGTTTGCGCACGTGTGGGCGTTCATATGCGGCATGACCGCAGACGAGTAAGGCAATGGAAGTCAAAGCTGTAGCCCGATATGTGCGCATCTCGCCGCTCAAGGTTCGCTTGGTGATGGATGTGGTACGCGGGATGAAGGTTGATCGCGCCCTCTCGACCTTGCAGTATATGCCGCAGAAGGCGGCCCGCGAGGTGTTTCGGACGGTTAAGTCGGCTGCGTCCAACGCCGAGAATAATTTTGACCTTGATCCGAGTAACTTGGTGGTCAAACGTATTTTTGCCGACCAAGGCCCGGTACTCAAGCGTTTTATGCCCCGCGCTCGCGGTATGGCGAACCGCATTCGTAAGCCTACGACCCACATCACTGTGGTTGTGGACGATGGCGAGACCTATTAGGCGGCCAGGACTAGGAGGTTGTCTTGGGACGAAAAGTACATCCGATCGGCTTCCGCCTCGGCTACATCAAGGACTGGCAGTCGAAGTGGTTCGCCGAGCGATCTTACACCGATCAACTCCACGAGGATCTGGCGCTGCGTAAGCTGATCGCCAAGGAACTGCAGAACGCCGGTGTTTCGCGTATCGAGATCGAGCGCTCGGCGAACAAGATTGAAGTCACGGTCTTTACCGCGAAGCCCGGCATTGTGATCGGGAAGCGTGGCGCAAATGTTGATCTGTTGAAGAACACGCTTGAACGGAAGACCGGCAAGAAGATCAAGCTCAACATTCAGGAAATCCATCAGCCTGAGCTTGATGCTCAGTTGGTGGCCGAGAGTATCGCTGAGCAGATCACCAAGCGCGTCTCCTACAAGCGGGCAATGAAGCAGGCCGTTCAGCGTGCGGTGCGCCTCGGCGCTCAGGGCGTGAAGGTGCGCTGCTCCGGTCGCCTCGGTGGCGCGGAGATGTCGCGTATCCAGAACGAGAGCGATGGCCGCGTGCCGCGCCATACGCTGCGCGCCGACATTGATTACGCGCAGGTACACGCTCACACCACCTACGGGCGCATCGGTGTGAAGGTGTGGATCTATAAGGGCGAAGTCTTCCCCGACCAGTTGGCGAAGGCTGCGGTCGAGCAGCAGGCAAGTGCCCCGAGCGCCCCGACCGAGCGGCGCGAGCGCCCGGCCAGGAGGAATGATAATGCTGCTTCCTAAGCGCACGAAGTACCGCAAGCAGCAGCGCGGTCGTAATAAGGGGCTTTCTTACCGTGGAAGCGGCGTGGCCTTCGGCGAGTATGGCCTGGTCGCGCTTGAAAGCACCTGGATTACCAGTCGCCAGATCGAGGCCGCCCGCCGCACCATCACCGGCTTCATTAAGCGCGGTGGTAAGGTCTGGATCAGGGTGTTCCCCGATAAGCCGGTGACCCAGAAGCCCGCTGAGACCCGCATGGGCGGCGGCAAGGGATCGGTCGATCATTGGGTGGCGGTGGTGAAGCCGGGCCGCGTGATGTTTGAGCTCGGCGGTGTCACTGAGGATGTCGCCATGGAGGCGATGCGCCGCGCCGCCCAGAAACTGCCTATTCCCTGCAAGATCATTACCAGGGACGAAGTGGAGGAGGCCGCCAGTGAAGGCGAGTGATCTACGCAACCAGGATGACGAGAAGCTGCGCGCCGAGCTCAAGAGCTTCGATGTGGAGCTGTTTAATCTCCGCTTCCAGCAGGTGTCCGGTCACCTGACGAACACCGCTCGCTTCAAGCTGGTCCGCAGGGACGTCGCCCGGATCAGGACGATCCTACGCGAGCGTGAGCTGGAGATTTAACAATGACTGAACAGCCGACAGCACGCAAGATCATTAAGGTCGGGCGTGTGGTGAGCGACAAAATGGATAAAACGGTGGTCGTGGCGGTGGATTACCTTAAGCCCCACCCGCTCTACCGCAAAATTATCCGCAAGACGAACAAGTTCCACGCCCACGATGAGGATAATTCCTGCAAGACGGGCGATACGGTGCGGATCGAGGAGTCTCGCCCGCTGAGCCGCACCAAGCGCTGGCGGGTTATCGAGATCGTGAAGCGCGGCGAGGAGTAACAGCCATGATCCAGCCTCAGTCTCGCCTCAAGGTTGCCGATAACACCGGTGCCAAAGAGATCATGTGCATCCGTGTCCTCGGCGGATCACGGGTGCGCTACGGTCGGGTCGGCGATGTGATCGTCGCCTCGGTCAAGCAGGCCGCTCCCGGCGGCTCGGTGAAGAAGGGTGAGGTTGTACGTGCGGTGATCGTGCGGACAACCAAAGAGTACGGGCGACTTGACGGCTCGCATATCCGCTTCGATGATAATGCGGCCGTAATCATCGGTAAGGAAAATAACCCCCGTGGCACGCGCATCTTTGGACCGGTGGCCCGTGAGCTGCGTGAGAAGCAGTTTATGCGTATCGTGTCGCTGGCGCCGGAGGTACTGTAATGCACGTTAAAACAGGCGATGAGGTTCTGATCATCGCTGGCAAGGATAAGGGGCGCAGGGGGAAGATCAAGCGCTCTGTGCCGACAGAGGGGCGTGTCGTGGTGGAGGGCTTGAATATTGTCAAGCGCCATACCAAGGCGCGTGGCCCCGGCAAGCCCGGCGGGATTATTGAGAAGGAAGCCCCGCTCAATAGCTCCAATGTGATGCTGATCTGCCCCAGTTGCGGGCGAGCGTCGCGCACCGGCCATCGCTTCCTTGAGGAGACCGACCACAAGGGCCACCCGCGCAAGGTTCGCTTCTGCAAGTCATGCGATGCGGTGGTCGATAAGTAACCTGTGCAACAGGGCCGGAGCTGCGCTTTCGCCGCGCCTCCTAGCCCCTGGAGAGAGAGATCATGACAGTTCGTCTGCTCGAAAAGTATCGTACAGATATCGTCCCTGCCTTGATGCAGGAGTTCACATATTCGTCGGTGATGCAGGTGCCTCGGCTGACTAAGATTGTGGTCAATGTCGGCGTCGGCGAGGCGGTGACAAACTCGAAGGCGCTTGATGCGACCGTGGCCGATCTGACCACGATCACCGGCCAGAAGCCGGTCATTACGAAGGCGAAGAAGTCTATCGCCTCGTTCAAGCTGCGCGAGGGGATGTCGATTGGCACGATGGTGACCTTGCGTGCCGAGCGTATGTTTGACTTCCTCGACCGGCTGATTGTGCTCGCCCTGCCACGTATCCGTGACTTTCGCGGCGTCAGCCGCCGGTCGTTCGATGGCCGTGGTAATTATAGCCTTGGCCTGCGTGAGCAGATTGTATTTCCGGATATCGATTACGATAAGATCGACAAGATTCGCGGTCTTGAGGTGGTGATTGTAACCACCGCTACCAATGACGAGCAGGCGTATGCTCTGCTGAAGCGTCTCGGTATGCCGTTTCGTGATTAGTCTGGGCCAGGAGCGAAGGCTAACTAGTCCAACTGTTTAGGAGGAACCATCCTTGGCGAAGACCTCACTGATTGTTAAGGCGTCACGCCCGGCCAAGTTCAAGGTACGCGAGTATAATCGCTGCAAGACTTGTGGCCGCTCGCGCGCGTATATGCGAAAGTTTGGCATGTGCCGCATCTGTTTCCGCGAGCACGCGCTGAAGGGCCTTCTTCCGGGTGTTGTCAAGTCGAGCTGGTAGAACATCATAACGTTGCGGGCGACCGGCTACGTGTAAAGCGGCAGCAGCCGCAGCCGGCACCAGACGTGTGAGGAGGCACACCGTGAGCGTTAGCGATCCTATCGGCGATATGCTGACACGCATCCGAAACGCCTGTATGGCGCGGCATGTGGTTGTGAATATTCCTTCGTCGAAGATGAAGCTGGCAATTGCCGACATTCTGAAGCGCGAGGGGTTTATCAAGGACTATTCCCTGGTTGAGGGGAAGCCTTTCAGCACGATCGCGATCACATTGAAGTATATGTCCGACCGGCGTCCGGCTATTACTGGCCTGCGCCGCGTGAGCAAGCCTGGCCTGCGCATCTACTCGAAGCGCGATGAGATTCCGCGGGTGCGTGGTGGCCTTGGTCTGAGCATTCTCTCTACCCCGAAGGGTATTCTCGCCGGTCACGAGGCATGGCAGGAGCGCGTTGGTGGCGAGGTGCTCTGCTACGTTTGGTAGCACGCACGGAGGAAGCGAATGTCGCGTATCGGCAAAAAACCTATCACCCTTCCCAAAGGGATCCAGGTGGACATCAGCAAGGAAAACCTTGTGGTGGTGACGGGGCCGAAGGGTTCCCTGACCCAGCAGTTCCACTCCGACGTTATCATCACTCAGGAGAATGGTACGCTGACGGTGCAGCGCCCGTCCGACGGGAAGTTGCATAAGTCGCTCCACGGCCTGACCCGCACCCTGCTCTCGAACATGGTGATCGGTGTCACCGATGGCTGGCAGCGGGCGCTTGAAATCAATGGCGTGGGCTATCGCGCCCAGCTTGAGGGCAAGACGCTCGTGCTCCAGTTGGGGTTCTCGCATCCGGTGCGGCTCGATCCGCCTCATGATGTGCAGTATGCGGTCGGTGAGCGCAAGAGCGCCAGCGATCCATTGCCGCTCTTCGTGCGCGGGATCGATAAGCAGGTGGTTGGCGAGGAGGCTGCGAAAATTCGTGGCCTGCGCCCGCCGGAACCCTATAAGGGCAAGGGCGTCAAGTACCTTGAAGAGAAAGTTCGCCGCAAGGCCGGTAAGGCCGGTAAGGCGAAGTAATTGTGCTGGTAGGCGGGTGCTGCACAGCGCCCGCCTACCAGATCAACGATGTAGTGATTGCGATAGGGGATATAATCTCTGTTGCGACAGTGAGGCACCTATGGGAAGGCGATCTACGCGTGAACTGCGCATCCGTCGGCACACCCGACTGCGTAAGCGCGTCAGCGGCTCTCAGGAGCGGCCCCGGCTGAGTATTTTCCGGAGCAGTGTCCATATCTACGCCCAGGTGATCGATGATACGCTCGGTCGTACCCTCGTCACCGCGTCAACGAACGAAAAAGCATGGCCCGAATCCGATACGCCGACGACGAAGACGGAACGGGCTGCGCTGGTCGGTAAGCTTGTCGCCGAACGGGCGCTTGAGGCCGGGGTGACGAAGGTGGTCTTTGATCGCGGCGGCTTCAAGTATCACGGGCGCGTGAAGGCCCTTGCCGAGGCCGCTCGCGAAGCTGGCCTCAGCTTCTAGTGCCCCTCGGGCAGCTTTCCGGAGGAACTGTGAAGAAAGAACGTATTAACGCTGAGTCACTTGAGCTTGAGGAGCGCGTTGTTCAGATCAACCGCGTCTCGAAGGTGGTCAAGGGCGGTCGGCGCTTTAGCTTTAGCACGGTGGTGGTGGTCGGCGATGGCAAGGGCCACGTCGGCGTCGGTATGGGTAAGGCTGCTGAGGTGCCTGAGGCAATCCGCAAGGGTACTGAGGCCGCCAAGAAGAACCTGATCCGCGTCCCATTGGTGAATACAACCATCCCCCACGAGGTGATGACGAAGTTCGCCGCTACAAAGGTGATGATTCGACCCGCTGCCCCCGGAACCGGTGTGATCGCTGGTCGCGGCGTTCGCCCGGTGGTTGAGGCGGCCGGAATTAAAGACATTCTTTCGAAGGTCTACGGCAGCAATAACCCGGTCAATGTGGTCAAGGCTGCGTTCCAGGCGCTGAGCGAGCTGATCTCGCTGGGCGATATGGCCCGCCGCCGCGACATGACCGTCCAGGAGCTGATCGCTCGGCGTAGCCGCCGACCGGCAGCCGACCAGGAGGCGGCAGTATGAGTAAGCTGCGGATCACCTACTTTAAAAGTGTCATCGGCTACGCGAAGGATCAAAAGGAGACTGTCACCTCCCTTGGCCTGCGGAAGCTCAATCACTCGGTGATTAAGGCCGATACCCCCTCCATCCGGGGCATGATCTTTAAGGTCAAGCACTTGGTATCGGTTGAAGAGGTCTCCGACGAGGTGACAGCATGAAACTGCACGATCTCAAGCCCGCAGCAGGCTCAACCCATACCAGCAAGCGACTCGGTCGCGGCGCTGGCTCGGGTAAGGGTAAGACCGCCGGCAAGGGTATGATGGGCCAGAAGGCCCGCTCTGGCCCCGGCCCCTATCGTACCTTTGAGGGCGGACAGAACCGCCTGGTCAAGCGCATGCCTTTTAAGCGTGGCTTTACCAACATCTTCCGTGTTGATTATGAAGTACTCAACGTCGGCGACCTGAGCGAGTGGCCCGCTGGGGTCGAGGTGACGCCGGAGAGCCTGCGTGAGGCCCGCACCGTGCGTCGTAAGACAATGCCGGTGAAGGTTCTCGGTGATGGTGAACTGGACGTCGCGCTGACGGTGAAGGCGCATAGGTTCTCCTCGATTGCCAAAGAGAAGATCGAAGCTGCCGGTGGTACGGTCGTTGAGCTAGAGTGGGTGGTCGAGCGCCACTCGCGCTCACGTGGACCCAACTTCGGCGGTCGCAACGCGAAGAAAAAGGCGCAGGACTAGGCGCAATCAACGGAATCAGACGCTGTCGGCATCTCCCATGCCGACAGCGTCTCTACGACTGACCGTCCAGAGGGGACACAGATGCTCCAAGCTGTTCTTCGCGCCATTCAGTTGCCAGATCTGCGCCGACGCATCCTCTTCACGCTGGGGATGTTGCTGATCTTCCGCCTGATCGCGCATATTCCGGTTCCAAATATCAACCCGGCCTCGCTCCAGCAACTTCAGGACGCTCTGGCCAACAACCAGCTCGCCCAACTGCTGAATATCTTCGCCGGTGGAGCCTTGCAAAATTTCTCGGTGGCGGCGATGGGGGTCTATCCCTACATTACGGCCTCGATCATCATGCAGTTGCTCCAGCCCCTTATCCCGGCGCTCCAGGAGCTGTCCAAGGAGGGTGAGCAGGGCCGGATTAAGATGAACCGCTACCAGATGTGGCTGACCATCCCGCTGGCCTATCTGCAGGCGTATGGGCAGACCATGACCCTGGAGCGGACGGTCAATCCGACCAATGTTATCGCCTCGTCGCTCTTTCGGTCGTCGTTCGATATTGTCAGTAATTTCTTGCCCACCTTCACAATCCTCACGTCGATGGTGGCCGGGACGATGCTGCTAGTCTGGCTTGGCGAGCAGATCAACGAACGTGGTATTGGCCAGGGTATCTCGGTGATCATCTTTGGCGGTATTGTGTCGCGGCTCCCCGGCATGATCGTCCAGGGTTTCCAGGTTAGCCAGGCCGGTGGCGTTAGCACCATCATTGGTGTGATCGGCTTTGTGTCCATCGCCCTGCTGACCATCATCGGTATTGTCCTCATCCAAGAGGGTCAGCGCCGTATCCCCGTGCAGTATGCCAAGCGGGTGCGTGGTAATAAAGTCTACGGCGGTCAGAGTAGCCATATTCCGCTCAAGGTGAATATGGCCGGCATGATCCCGCTAATTTTCGCCCAGAGCATCATTATTTTCCCCGGCATTATCGCTTCGTGGTTCTACCAGGTGAACGGTGAGGGCATTGGGAATGCGATTGCTGGGTTCTTCTACACGACATTTAACCCCACCGGACAAAGCGGTGGCGTGATCTATATGGCGCTGTTGTTCCTGCTGACGGTGGGCTTTACCTATTTCTACACGATTGTGTTGTTTAGTCAGCAGGATATTCCCGATAGCCTCCAGCGCAATGGCGGATTCATCCCAGGGATTCGGCCTGGCAAGAAGACCGAGGAGTATCTGGGTCGGGTGCTGAACCGCATTACGCTGGTCGGCGCACTCTTCCTCGGGATCGTGGCCATCCTGCCCTTCCTGACGCAGACCATCACGGGTCTCCAACTTGGCCTTGGCAGCACGGCGCTCCTGATCGTTGTGGGCGTGGCTATCGACACGATGCGCCAACTCGAGTCGCAGTTGATTATGCGTGACTACGAGGGCTTCCTAAGCAAGTAGGTGCCACAGATCTGTTGGTTTGTGGTATAGTGGACAGTCTCGATATTTCGAGGCGTTAGCCGTGTTGTGGGGCGCAGCGTTCTCCTGTTCACATGTACGTGACATCTGGAGACTGACCGCGCAAGGATGCGCGTGAGATCTATACGCAAGAGGCACCGACAATGACCAACGTGATTCTGCTGGGCCCTCCCGGCGCGGGGAAGGGGACGCAGGCAAAGACCCTCTCGGATCGCACCTCGCTGATCCATGTGGCAAGCGGAGACCTCTTCCGGGCGGCGCTACGTGAGGGTACCGAACTGGGTATGTTGGCGAAGTCATACATGGATCGCGGTGGGCTCGTGCCAAACGAGGTCGTCATCCGTATGATCCTGGAGCGTATTGACCGGCCCGACTGTAGCCTCGGTGTCATTTTTGACGGTTTCCCACGGACGAGTGAGCAGGCTGTCGCGCTGGATGCAGCGATGGCGGAGCATAACAACCATATCGATGCGGTACTCTACCTACGCGTACCAAAGGATGTGTTGCTGCGGCGCATTGCCGGGCGCCAGACGTGCAAAACCTGCGGGGCAACTTTTAATATCTACTATTTCCCGTCTCACCGACCGGGAATTTGTGATGCCTGTACAGGCAAACTCTATCAGCGCAGCGACGACTCGATTGAGACGGCCGAGCATCGGCTTGATGTCTACTTCGAGCTGACAATGCCGTTGATTGAGTACTATCAGCGCCAAGGCATCTTGCATGAGATTGACGGTCAGCGCGAAATATCGCTGGTGACAGAAGCAATGCTGCTTGCACTAAAGATCAATCCAGAGCTGACGGCGACATCGAAGGAGTGATATGTCCAAAAAAAAGGACGTGATCGAGATGGAAGGTACGATCACGGAGCCTCTCCCAAATGCAATGTTCCGGGTAGAGCTTGAGAATGGCCACGAAGTGCTGGCACACATCTCGGGCAAGATGCGGATGAATTATATTCGTATTCTTAAAGGCGATAGGGTGCTGGTTGAACTTTCACCCTATGATCTGACCCGTGGCCGGATCACGTATCGCTATAAGTAATTCGTACCTGCTGTAGAAACAAAAGCAGCATCCGGCGGCATATGCGCTGTCGTTAGGGAGGTAGAAGATGAAGGTTCGAGCTGCGGTTAAGCCACGCTGTGAGTACTGCAAGGTGATCAAGCGCAAGGGTGTCATTCGGGTGATCTGCTCGCGCACCCCCAAGCACAAGCAGCGGCAAGGCTAGTTGGCGGATTTTGCATTTTGCATTTTGCATTTTGCATCGCTGATAGCGTTTATACGAGGAAGTTCATGGCACGTATCGCTGGGGTAGATATTCCCCGCAACAAGAAGATCGAGATTTCGATCCGGTATATCTTCGGGATCGGCCCCTCGAATGGCCTGGATGTGCTCCGCAAGGCGAATGTAAATCCTGAGACGCGGGTGCGCGACCTCACCGAAGAGGAAGTTGGTCGGATCCGCGAGGTTGTTGATCGCGAGTATCGCGTCGAGGGCGACCTGCGCCGCGAAGTGCAGCTCAATATCAAGCGGCTTATGGACATCGGCTGCTACCGTGGCCTGCGCCATCGCCGTGGGATGCCGGTGCGTGGACAGCGCACGCGCACAAACGCCCGTACACGTCGCGGACGCAAGGGCCAGGCGATTGGTATTAAGAAGAAGGCGAAGAAGTAAAGTAGCGACGGCAGCATCATGCACAGGTAGGCGTCGTGTGCCTGCCTGTGCCCGCTGTGTGTTAAGGAGACATCAATGCCCCCGAAAGGTCAGAAGGCTACAGCAGCGGCAGCTCGTCAGCGCGGTCGGCGTCGTGAGCGCAAGAATGTTCCACGCGGCCAGGCGCATGTGTTGAGCACCTTCAATAATACGATTGTGACGATCACCGACCCCTCGGGCGCGGTGGTCTGCTGGGCGAGCGCCGGCCAGGGCGGCTTCAAAGGCTCGCGCAAGAGTACGCCCTATGCGGCACAGGTTACTGCCGATAGCGCGGCCCGCAAGGCGATGGAGAACGGGATGCGCTCAATCGAGGTCTTTGTAAAAGGCCCCGGTTCGGGACGCGAGGCGGCGATTCGTTCGCTTCAGGCCGCCGGCCTCCAGGTATCGGCCATCACCGACGTGACCCCGATCCCGCACAACGGATGTCGCCCACCCAAGCGCCGCCGCGTGTAGGCGGACCAATACAAGCGCCGGTAGGATGATCGTGGATGGAACCGCAGGGCGTGGCCCCGGGCGCCCGCCACGGTAGGAGCGCGGATCGTCTTCCGCCTCGCAAGCGCCCATCCCCCGGTGAGAGATGACACACGTGGCGGGCAGCAGTGGCCCGTACACTTTTTATGGAGGCATTGATCTAGCATGGCGCGTTATCATGGCCCCGTTGGGAAAATTAGCCGCCGCCTTGGCATCGGTATCACCGAGAAGGGGCAGCGTATCCTTAATAAGCGCTCGTACCCCCCAGGGCAGCACGGCCCGAATGCGCGGCGCCGCCAGGTGTCGGACTACGGGCTCCAACTGCTGGAGAAGCAGAAAGTAAAGTTCATGTACGGCGTGCTGGAGCGGCAGTTCCGCCGGGTGTTTGAGCAGGCGTCGCGACGCAGTGGCGTTACCGGCGAGTATCTGCTGAGCCTGCTGGAGCGGCGGCTCGATAATGTGGTCTATCGGCTGGGTATTGGCACCACCCGCGCCCAGGCCCGGCAACTGGTGTCCCACGGCCATATTATGGTCGATGGCCGCAAGACGAACATCCCCTCCTACACGCTGAAGGTGGGACAGGTTATTACGGTGCGTGCTGAGAGTCGGCGTCGCGCCTACTTTAAGAATCTGGTCGATAGCGGCGATCTTACCAAGTATCGGGCGCCCGACTGGCTACGCCTCAGCGCCGCTGATCTCTCCGGCACGATTCTCGCGTTGCCGCGTCGTGAAGATGCCGAAGCTGGGATTAACGAGCAGCTGATCGTCGAGTTCTACAGCCGGTAAGAGCTCTTGTGGATGGTAGGTTGCAGATGGTCGATTGTGGAACGCTTTGCAATCTACCGTCTGCGATCTGAAATCTTCAAAGCTTCAAGGAGGCTTTCCGTGCTTGATATCGCCATGCCCAAAATAGAGGTTGTGCAGGCGGCTGAGAACTATGGGCGCTTCAAGATCGAGCCGCTTGATCCGGGATATGGTCATACACTAGGCAATGCGCTGCGCCGCGTGCTGCTCTCGTCTATCCCCGGCTCGGCGATCACCAAGATAAAGATCGATGGAGTGTATCATGAGTTCTCGACCATTGAGGGTGTAAAAGAAGACGTTACCGAGATTGTGCTGAATATCAAAGGCGTTCGGCTGCGCTCCTACGCTGAGCGTCCGGTTAAGGTGCTGCTGACGAAGCGTGGCCCTGGTATCGTCACCGCCGCTGATATCGACGCACCCAGCAATATCGAGCTGGTGAATCCGAAGCACTATATCTGTACGCTTGATTCGGAGACGGCCCGCCTTGAGATCGAGATGACCGTTGAGCGCGGCCGGGGTTATGTCTCGGCTGACCAGCGCGATGTGCTGCCGATCGGTGAGATCCCGGTCGATGCGATCTTCACGCCGGTGCCACGGGTCAACTATGTGGTTGAGAATACCCGTATCGGCCAGGCCACCGACTTCGACCGACTGCTGATTGAGATCTGGACGGACGGCACGGTGAAGCCGGGCGATGCCCTGAGCCACGCGGCGCAGGTGCTGGTGCAGTATAGCCAGACTATCGCCGACTTCAACCGCCTCGCTGTCGAGGAGGAGGAGCTGCCGGCGCCAAGCGGGATGGCCATCCCGGCGGACATCTACGATACGCCGATTGAGGATCTCGATCTGTCGACTCGTACGTACAACTGTCTGAAGCGCGCTGACATTACGAAGGTGGGTCAGGTGCTTCAGATGGACGAGAAGGCGTTGCTCTCGGTGCGTAACCTGGGGCAGAAGTCGATGGAGGAGATTCGTGATCGGCTCGTCGAGCGCGGCTACATCACACGGCCCGTCGGCGGCGTTAGTGGTGAGGGCGAGCCGGCGGCACTTGAGCCAGCAAGCGCAGAGTAGAGTTGGGTAGCAGGTAATAGGTAGCAGGCAACAGGATCTTGAGGTGCCCCGCTTGTATGGGGCACTTTGCCCCCTGGGGCCGTAAGGATAGGACAATGCGACACCGACACGCTGGGAAATTGCTCAGTCGCTCGTATGAACACCGCAAGGCGCTCTACCGCAACCTGATGATCGCCTTGATCGATCATCGCCGGATCCAGACGACTCTGGCGAAGGCAAAGGCTGTGCAGCCGGAGATGGAGCGGCTGATCACGATTGCCCGCGAAGATACACACCACGCACGCCGTATGGCACTCTCGAAGCTGGATAGCAAGATTGCGATGCGCAAGCTGTTCACCTTTGCGCCACAGGAGTATTCTGGACGCAATGGCGGCTATACCCGCATTACCAAGATTGGCCCACGACTCGGCGATGGTGCCGAGATGGCGCTGATCGAACTGGTTTAACGCTAACCCATGCGAAATGTCGCCCTGCGCCTGGCCTATGATGGGACTGACTTTGTCGGATCACAGTATCAGAACCAGGGACGCTCGGTGCAGGGGGCGCTTGAGCAGGCGTGGGAGGAGTTGACCCAGGAGCGGCGGCGCGTCACGCTCGCCGGTCGTACGGACGCGGGGGTTCACGCCGCAGGCCAGGTGGCTAATATTCTGACGGAGACGACGCATTCAACCAAGACGATCTTGCGCGGGATGAATGCGAAGCTTCCAGACGATGTCGCAGTTCAGGCGGTGCGTGATGTTGGGCAGGACTTCCACGCACGACATTCGGCAAACCGGCGGGCCTACCGCTACCTGATCGATAACAATGACGCCTGGCTGCCGATGCTTCGTCACTACGTCCTGTATGTCGAGCAAAAGCTCGATCTCGCGGCAATGGCAGAGGCTCTGCCATACCTTGAGGGGACACACGACTTCACGGCGTTCTCGGCCCTCGTGCCCGATCAGCGCTCGACCGTGCGAACCTGCTACACGGCGCGATTAAGCGAGATCGAACTCTTCGGTAGGCGTCTGATCGCAATCGACTTGGTTGCAAACGCCTTCTTGCAGCATATGGTGCGGGTCATCGTCGGGACGGCGCTGCTGGTCGGTCGCCGGAAGATCAGCCCCGAGGGTTTTCGGGACGTCCTGGAGGGCCGGGATCGTAGGGCCGCAGGGCCAACGAGCGTTGCCCACGGGCTCACCCTCATGTCGGTCGGCTACCCGACCGGCGTGCTACGCTGGGATGGCGAGCGTATCGACGATCCCGACGATCCAGCAGGCAGATGACGATCTGCCAACAGATAACAGTTTTTGCTGTCGGTTGGGCCGTGGTGCGGTACGGCCAGCAACCAGACACGACACAAGGATAGTAGCTGTGAAGACCTACCATCAGACACATTCCGAAGTCCAGCGCGATTGGCTGCTGGTCGATGCCGACGACCAAGTTGTCGGTCGGCTCGCTACCCAGATCGCGACTCTCCTGCGCGGAAAGCATAAGCCGACCTTCACGCCTTCGCTGGATAACGGCGACTTTGTGATTGTGGTGAACGCTGAGAAGATCAAGATCATGGGCCGCAAGGCCGATCAGAAGGTCTACTACCGTCATACTGGCTACCCCGGTGGCATCAAGGCGACGCCCTACAAGATGATGCTCTCCAAGCACCCCGACCGCATCCTGCGCATCGCCGTCAAGGGGATGCTGCCCAAGAACCGCATGGGCCGCCACCTGATGGCGAAGCTGCGGATCTACGCTGGCCCGAACCACCCGCACGCCGCCCAGCAGCCAAAGGTCTGGACGCCGCGCTAAGAAGGAGATAGCTTGTATGGATGCGAAGCGCTATTACCAGGGCACCGGGCGACGGAAGACGTCGGTCGCACGGGTGCGCCTGTTCCCCGGCAGTGGGGAGTTCGTGGTGAACGGTCGGAACACAGAGGACTACTTCGGGATGCGCGACCTGCTCCAGCGCAATATCCGCCACCCCCTGGCAGTCACCAATAACCTGAGCAGCTTTAATGTGCTGGTGAAGGTGCGGGGCGGCGGTGTCGCCAGCCAGGCCGGTGCCGTGCGCCACGGTATCGCCCGTGCGCTGCTGGATCTCGACGTGAGTCTGCGGGCGGTGCTGAAGAAGGCTGGCTTCCTCACACGTGACCCGCGTATGAAGGAACGTAAGAAGGTTGGCTTGAAGCGTGCTCGTAAGGCGCCGCAGTACACCAAGCGGTAGAGTTGCCAGCGGCAGCTATGGAGCGGTAGGGGGTGGGTTTCAGGGAGAGCGAAGCTCTCCCCGACTCTCCCCTTTTTCTTATTTATGCGCGTTATTACTGGTAAGGCCAAAGGTCATACGCTCAAAGCTCCCAAGGGCCTGGGCACGCGCCCGATGCTCGATAAGGTCAAGGGGTCGCTCTTCTCGATCTTGGAGGGCTACGGGCCGATCCGTGGGCGAGTCCTCGACCTTTATGCGGGGACGGGATCGCTTGGGATCGAGTGCCTCTCGCGGGGGGCGAGCGCGGCGGATTTTGTCGAGCAGAGCGCCCACGTGTGCGCGATTATCTCCGATAATCTCCGCCATACGAAGTTTGATGCAATCAGCAAGGTGCATTGCATGCCAGTTGATCGCTTTTTGCAGGGTCATCGGGGTGTAGGGCATTATGATATAATGGTAATGGATCCACCCTACGCCGATCCACAGATCGTGCATACGATCACAACGGTGGCAGCGGTACAGGTTGGGCACCCCGGCAGCTTGCTGATCGTCGGACACTCGCCACGAGTCACGCTAGAAGACAGGTACCCGCTTCTGACGAGGATCAAATTCCGTCGTCTTGGCGACTCGTGCTTCTCGATTTTTGAGCTTAACGATGGTACGGAGTCCGATGCCGTGTAGCGGATCATCTCCTCGGGCCGGCAGCGGCCCCGCAGAACCCAACCCTATGCGTATTGCGGTATATCCCGGCAGCTTCGATCCTGTCACCTACGCACACCTGGATATTGCCACGCGGGCATGCCGGGTATTCGACCGCGTGGTTATGAGCGTGTTCGACCGCCCGCAGAAGAACCTGCTCTTCACCACGGAGGAGCGGCTCGATCTGCTGCGCGAGGCCACGCAGCACCTGCCCAGAGTTGAGGTTGCCAGCTACACTGTCCTCACGGTCGACTTTGCCCGCGTGGTTGGAGCCTGTGCCATCGTGCGGGGGCTGCGGACGGTCAGCGATTTTGAGGCCGAGTACCAGATGGCTCAGATCAACCAGTCGCTCGACCCAGAGATTGAGGTGGTGCTTTTGGCGGCCAGTATGAAGTATGGGTACGTCAGCTCAAGCGCGGCGCGCGAGATGGCGAGCCTGGGCCGCGACCCTGTGGAGTTTGTGCCGCCGCACGTGGTCGCGGCGTTGCGCCAGAAGTATGCGCAAAGGGGGTGACGGCCATCGAACTGGACGATTTGATCGACGAGGTGGAGGATGCGCTGGCCGAGGGTCGGCGGGTACCATTCAGTGGTCGGCTGCTGGTGGACGAAGAGCGCATCCTGGACATCATCGATCGGATGCGGGTCGCTATCCCCGAGGAACAAAAGCGGGCGCGGCGCATTATCCAGGAGCAGGAGCGGCTGATTGCGGAGGCGCAGGCGCGGGTGCAGCAGGTACTTAGTGAGCGCGGGCTGCTGGAGGCGATCGATACGGAGCGCACACGGCTGCTCCAGCAGGCTGAACACGAGGCCATACAGGTGCGCGCAGGTGCTGATGAGTATGCACGGCAGGTGCTTGAGGAGCTTGACGAGCGACTGATGAAGCTGGTGACAAGTGTGCGCAATGGGTTGAGCGCCCTGGGTGGCGATACGCACGTGCCTCGACATTAGACAGCCGAGCCTTCGATGCGCTTGACAATAGCAAGGCCCCTGGCCTATAATGCGGCGTTTGTAGCACTTGGCCGCAACGCCGTGTACGGACATGTCAACCATTAAGTTTAATGTGGCGCAGTTGCTGCGCGAGATGATCGGCGGTCGGCGCGACTATACCTTCACCGAAGAGACG
The DNA here is from genome assembly GCA_903877945.1 of uncultured Oscillochloris sp. GTDB lineage: Bacteria > Chloroflexota > Chloroflexia > Chloroflexales > Chloroflexaceae > Oscillochloris. The sequence continues at coordinate 19,784 of CAIRFY010000467.1, forward strand.
CTCCCGCTCGATGATCAACTGGTGATGCGTGGGATCAGCGGCAAGGTGCGTTTCATCCGCACTGCGGCCGGTGTCTATGTCCACGTGCGTGCGCGGGGTGTGGTGGAGATGATCTGTGTGCGCTCGCTGGAGCCGTTCGATTACACGGTCGAGGTTGACTTTAGCGACGAGTTTCACTCGGTTGTGGATGTGATGAACGGCGATGAACTGCCTGCGCCGATCGAAGATGACCCGTATCTGCTCAGTGAGCTGCATATGGCGGACATCGGCGATGTAGTTCGGGACTATACGCTCCTCGAATTGCCGATCAACCCGGTGAGTCCGGCGTATCGTGATAAGCCGGTGAGCTACACGGTTCAGTCCGACGGGATTGATGACGAGCAGACAAGCGATAGTGTGGATAGCCGGTTCGAGGCGCTGAAAGCCTGGGCGGCTCAGCAGAATACGACGCAGAGTAGGAGTTAAGACGCTCATGGGTGCACTACCAAAACGAAAAGTTTCACGCCACCGCCGTGGCAACCGCCGCCAGCATCTGGCACTCAGCGCGCCGACGCTCGTGATCTGCCCGAAGTGTGGCAACCTGATGCGCGCACACATCACATGTCAAGACTGCGGCACCTACAAGGGCCGCCAGGTGATCGTCATTGCACCCAAGACTACCGATAGCCGCTAGGGTTCGGCCCTCCTGCGATAGCGTGATGGCGAGCGAGGGGCGACCGACCGGTGTTCTCACCGCGCCGGTCGCCCCTTGTATGTAGTGAAAGGCAGCGAAGGAGTGAGCAATTCACGCTATGCGGCGATCATCGGCTGGGGAATGGCTGTCCCACAACAGGTGGTCACCAATGAAGATCTCGCCCGGCGGGTCAATACCACCGACGAGTGGATTCGCTCGCGCACCGGGATTAGCGAGCGGCGCGTTGCGGGGCCGGGTGTGTTCACCTCGACTCTGGCGACGGCGGCGGGCCGCGAGGCGATGGAGCGAGCCGGTGTTGCGCCAAGCGACATCGACATGGTGATCGTCGCCACCTGCACGCCGGATCGACCGTTCCCGGCGACGGCATGCGCGGTTCAGGCAAATCTTGGGATTACACGAGCGCCCGCATTCGATATTGCCGCCGCCTGTAGCGGGTTTGTCTATGGGATGAGTGTGGCCACCGGGATGATCAGGAGCGGGATGAGCCGCTGCCTGCTACTGGTCGCTGCCGACATTTTCACCCACCTGATCGACTGGAGTGATCGTAACACCTGTGTGCTTTTTGGCGACGGGGCCGGGGCGGTGGTACTCCAGGCCACTGAGGAGCGCCTGGGGCTGATCAGTACGCAGATTGGGGCCGCTGGCGAGGGCGAGACGATGATGGCGGTGGACGCCGGGGGGACGCGCATGCCGGCCACCGCCGATCTGCTTGCTCAGGGCAAGCAGTACGTCTATATGAATGGACGCGAGATCTTTAAGCACGCGGTGCGCGAGATGTGCGACTCGGCGACACGTGTGGTGAAAGAGGCTGGCCTGAGTCTCCGTGATATAAGCCTGGTCATTCCTCATCAGGCCAATGTACGGATCATTGAGGCCGTGGCGAAGCGGCTTGAGTTGCCCGCTGACCGGGTAGTGATCAACCTTGATCGCTACGGGAACACGTCATCCGCGTCGGTGCCCATCGCGCTCTATGAGGCGGTGCAGCAGGGCCGGGTGAAGGATGGCGATTATCTATTGATCACGGCGTTTGGCGGCGGGCTGACCTGGGGGTCGTCGGTGATACGCTGGGGCAGGCCATAGTGCGCTATCCCGTAGGAAATAGGGAATAGAGAATCGATGAGTATTGCGTGGATCTTTCCGGGCCAGGGTTCGCAGGTCGTTGGCATGGGCCACGACATCTACGAGCACTTCCCTGTCGCTCGTGCCATTTTTGATCAGGCTGATGATCTCCTGAACATGCCGCTGAGCAGCCTGTGCTTCAAGGGGCCAGAGGTCGATCTGATCGCGACCGAGAACGCGCAGCCGGCGCTGCTGACCGTGAGTACGGCCCTGACGCACGTGCTGGCAGATCTCGGCGGGGCGGGGTTGGCCCGCCCGCAGGCGGTGGCCGGTCACAGCCTCGGCGAGTACTCGGCGCTCGTTGCCGGAGGTGCCCTCGACTTCCCCACCGCTTTGCGGCTGGTACGACGGCGCGGCGAACTGATGGCCGAGGCCCACGAGGGGAGCATGGCTGCCGTCATCGGTCTGGCCCAGGAGGTTCTGGAAGAGATCTGTCAGAGTGTTAGCGCAACGCTTCAGGCCGAGGGGAGCGCGGCATCAAGCACTGTGGTCGTGGCGAACTACAATGCCCCCGATCAGTTGGTGATCAGTGGAAACGCGCTGGCCGTGGAGCGGGCCTCGCTGCACGCCAAGGAGCGCGGGGCCAAACGGGTGCTGCCGCTCAAAGTGAGCGCCGCCTTTCACTCGCCGCTGATGAACCAGGCTGCTGAGGGTATGGCCCGCGAGATGGAACGCGCCGATGTGCGCGACCTGAACGTGCCACTGATCGCAAATGTGACCGCCCAGGATCTGCGGGGGGCCGACGATGTGCGGCGCGAGGCGGTGGCGCAGGTGGTGGCACCCGTGCGCTGGATCGCCTCGGTTCAGGCAATGGTGGCGCTAGGATGTACGACCTTTGTGGAGATCGGGCCGGGCAAGGTGCTGAGCGGCCTTATTCGACGGATCGCACCTCAGGCACGAACGGTGACGATTAGTACAGCGGCGGATGTGCGCGCATTCGTAGCAGAGAGCATCTGATGTTGCTTCATGATCAGGTTGCAATAGTTACTGGTGCATCGCGTGGAATCGGTCGCGCGGTGGCCCTCGATCTGGCCCGCCAGGGGGCCAGTGTACTCGTAAACTATCAGCGTAGCGCAACGGCAGCGGAAGAGGTGGTAGCGCAGATCCGCGAAGCTGGCGGCGACGCCGTCGCGCATCGCGCCGATGCAAGTGACGAGGCCGATGTCGCGTCTATCTTTGATGTCGCCCACTCACGCTGGGGCCGCCTCGATATTTTGGTGTGCAACGCGGGGATCAATGTCGATGCCCCGCTGATGCGGCTCAAACCCGAACAGTGGCACCATGTGATCGAGACGAATCTGACCTCCATGTTCCTCTGCTGTCGTGCGGCGCTGCCAGCGATGCGTAGTCGTCAGTACGGTCGGATCATCACGATGGGCTCGCTGGCTGGCTTGGCCGGAAATGTTGGACAGACGAACTATGCGGCGACAAAGGCGGGACTGGTGGGCTTCACGCGGGCGCTGGCCCGCGAGGTGGCCACCGAGGGGATTACCGCGAATGTGGTTGCACCAGGCTATATTGACACGGATATGGCCGAGAGCATCTCGCCAGCGATTCGGGAGTGGGCGCTCAATATCATCGCGATGCACCGCTTCGGCACACCCGACGAGGTGGCGTCTGCGGTGAGCTTTCTCGCCTCGCCGCGATCATCGTATATCACCGGACATGTGCTGACACTTGATGGCGGATGGGTGATGCCGTAGGAGGCACACGATGAATTTCACGGGGCAAGTAGCGATCGTTACAGGTGGATCGCGGGGGATCGGACAGGCTGTGGTGTGTGACTTGGCTCGCCGAGGGGTACGCGTGTTGTTCTGTTACCGTGAACGCACACAAGCTGCGGCAGAGACTCTGGCAATGGTTGCTGAGTCCGGTGGCGTGGCGGAGGCCATCCAAGCAGACGTGACCAATCCAGCAACTGGCCCAGTTCTGGTGAGTGCCGCGCTTGAGCTATGGGGGCAGCTTGACATCCTCGTCAACTGTGCCGGTCGCGTGAGTTATGGCCCGATCTCGGAGATGAGTACCGAGCGCTGGCGCGATATCCTGGCGACAAACATGACGAGCGTGTATTACACCTGCCGGGCGGCGTTACGACCGATGATGAAGCGCCGCTATGGGCGGATCGTCAACCTTTCGGCGCTCCACGCTACCGGCGGGTTCCCTGGCCAGGCCGACTACTCAGCCGCCACGGCGGGCGTGCAGGGCTTCACCCGCTCGCTGGCCCGTGAGGCGGCCGCGTGGTCGATCACGGTAAATTCGGTGGCACCCGGCTTTGTCCAGACCGAGCAGCTTCAGGCGATACCAGGTGAGGTACGTGCGTGGGGTGAAGAAATCATCGCGCTGCGTCGGGCTGGGCGACCAGAAGAGGTGGCGGCGGCGGTGGTCTTCCTGTCGTCCTCGATGGCGTCCTACATCACTGGCCACACCCTGGCGGTCGATGGCGGCTGGCGGATGACGGGGTAGCGACGGGGGTAGCGCCGCACACGCCAAGAGGGGCCGCAGGCACAAATGCCTGCGGCCCCTCTTGGCACTTCTTAAGATTTCCCTACCTTACTTTATACGGGTCTTGCTACGTCCGTCCGAAGTCCGTCGTCGTCCATCCGCCTGAGCGTACAGGGAATCCGTCTTTCGATCGCACAGAGCTCAACGCCCCAAGAGACCAGTCCAACTACGTGCTCTTTCCTGCCAGTCTACTCATCCGTGCAGACCCTCAGCAGCCCTCCAATCAGCCCAGCTACCGCGTCTCACCTTGCGGTGGTGTGGCGGCAGTTGCTGTGTCAGCTTTTGCTTTCGGGTGTGGCTCCGACCTCCGCGTAGGATTCTTGTTGTGTTCCTTACGCTGTGAGCTTTGCGTGGGAGGCGGTCATCGTGCTCGCACAGCATCCAATCGCTACATCAGCGATCCGGCGCTTGTCCGTTAGTCTCCCTGGCGAGGGTGTTCCTGCCATTTCCCCTAACGCACGCCTCTCCCCTACAAATCACTTTACAGTAGAGGTCGGCGCTTGCTGTCTGACCACACATATTCGACTGTACAGGTTCGCCGGTCGGTTGTTGTTCTCTTGAGGCTTCGTGGTTATAGTAGCACTACAACGCCTAAAAATCAAGAGGTTTATCGCAAGTTAACGATAATGGGGCGAGATTACTGAGCGACTCGGCGATCTACGGCGGCATAGTGCCAGAGATTTGCTGGGTTAGAGTGACCTCTTGTGTAAAGACTTTTTTGTATTATCGGCGGCGATGCGCTCGGCAATGGCCTTCCCAGAGAGGAGTACCAGAGGGATGCCGCCGCCGGGGTGCGTGCCGCCACCGACAAAGTAGAGATCACGCAGGCCGTGTGCGCGCAGGGGCGGGCGCATAAACGCCGAGAAGGGGTTGTTCGAGGAGAGGCCATAGATCGCGCCGCCCGCAGCGTTGTAGCGACCCTGGATGTCATCCGGGGTCCAGATCTGTTCGTAGACAATGTGTTGGTGCAGGTTGTCCAGCCCCATCCGCTCCAGCTTGGTCAGCACCAGATCGCGATAGGGCGCTGCTTCCTTTGCCCAGTTAACCCGCTGGCCAAGGGCGGGCGCGTTGACGAGGACGAAGAGGTTCATGTGTCCGGGTGGGGCGTGCTGCGGATCGTTCAGGCAGGTTGTGGCGACATAAATAGTGGGGTCAACAGCGGGGACAGCTTTCTGGAAGATCGCCTGGAACTCACGGGGGTAGTCGGCGCTGAAGAAGATGTTATGGTGGGCCAACTGTGGGTAGATACGATCTACGCCCAGGAAGAGCACGTAGCCGCTACAGGAAGGCTCCAGACGGGCGAGCCGCCGCGCAGTGCGCTCGTGACCAGGGACAAGCGCCCTGTAGGCGTAGCGCGGGTCGGCGTTAATAATCACACGGGCCGCAGGGATGCGTTCGCCACATTCTAGGCGCACCCCACGGGCGCTATCACCATCGAGCAGCACCTCGGCCACGGCAGCGCCCGTGCGTACCTGCACGCCTAGCTCTTGGGCGAGACGTAGCAGGGCGCGGCCTAGTTCGTACATCCCACCGCGCACATACCAGCCGCCCTCGGCAAACTCGATATAGGCGATCACATTGAAGGTGGCGGGCGAAAGGTAGGGCGACGATCCGTTGTAGGTGGCGTAGCGGTTGAAGATCTGGCGCAGGTAGGGGCTGTGGAAATAGGCGCGCACGGCTGCATCGACACTGCGGAACGAGTCGATCTGTGGGCCATCACGCAGCAGCCGGGGGGTAAGGAGTTCGGAGATACCGTCGAAGGGCTTGAGCAGGAAATTGTCGGCGACAGCAGCGTAGATCCGGGCGCTGTAGGCGAGAAAACGGAAGAGGCCGGGGACATCACGCGGGCTGATGCGCTCGACTTCCTGGATGAGTTGGGGCAAACGCTGCCAAGCGTGAAAGATGGTGCCGTCGGGCCACGTATAGCGGCAGATCGGCTCGATCTGGTCGAGGCTGAGGTAATCTTCCATGCGCCGACCGGCGGCGGCGAAGAGGTCGCGGAGTACCCAGGGCATGGTCAGCAGCGAGGGGCCAGTGTCGAAGGTGTAGCCTTGTTCCCGCACGAGGTTGAGCTTACCACCGACGCGCTGGTTTTTTTCAAGGAGCAGGACGGAGTGACCGGCGGCGGCGAGGCGGATAGCGGTAGCCAGGCCACCTAGGCCGGCCCCGACGATGATTGTTTGATCATTCACAGAAATCACACGCATAACGTAGGACAAGGTTTCAGGTGCCAGGTTTCAGATTTAGTGCTCGTAGTGGCGGATTCAGCGCCTGTGCGGCTGAAGCCGCTACTACGAACGTCGCAAACGGTAACGTATCCGCGACGTTGTCTAGGGGGACGACACACCGGCAGGGTACAGGCCACGAGCAGCCTGCACCCTGCCGATATGTCGCCCCTACAGGATTTACCAGCCCTTTTTTTGGCCGGGGATCTGCGCGCCGAAGATGCTGGGCGGCAGTTTGAAACCGTGGGCCTCAAGGCGCGGAGTGAAGCGCGGACGCACGCCGGAGGGGCGCATCTCGCACTGGATCTTGCCCTCGGGCGTCTTGCCGAGAATTTCGAGCTTGAAGATGTCCTGAAGCACCACCGTCTCGCCCTCCATCCCCTGCACCTCGGTGATATACGTCACCTTACGCTGGCCGTCATCGAGGCGGGATTGCTGGACAATCACATCGATAGCAGCAGCGATCTGATCGCGGATAACCTTCAGGGGCAGATCCATACCAGCCATCATCGACATCGTTTCCATACGGGCCAGGGCATCGCGGGGAGTATTGGCGTGCAGCGTGGTAAGCGAGCCATCGTGGCCGGTATTCATGGCCTGGAGCATATCGAGGGTTTCGCCACCACGGCACTCGCCGATAACCACGCGCTCGGGGCGCATACGCAGGGAGTTTTTTACCAAGTCGCGGATGGACACGAGGCCGCTGCCGTCCACCTCAGCGGGCTTGGACTCCAGACGCACCACATGATCCTGGGCGAGTTGGAGTTCGGCGCTATCTTCGATAGTGACGATACGTTCGTCCTCAGGGATGAAGTTAGAGAGCACATTCAGCAATGTGGTTTTGCCGGAGCCAGTACCACCAGAAACGACGATATTGAGTCGACTGATCACGCAGGCACGCAGGAACTCGCCCATTTCGGGACTCATCGAGCCAAAGCGGATGAGGTCGTCAATCTTGAGCTTATTCTTTGAGAATTTACGAATGGTGACCGTAGAGCCATCAATAGCGCAGGGCGGAATAATCGCATTCACACGGGAGCCATCGGGGAGGCGGGCATCAACCATCGGCCATTTACGGTCAACGCGGCGACCGAGAGGGCGGATGATCCGGTCGATCACCTTCAGCACGTGATCATCACCGGCAAAGCGCACGGGGGTAAGGCGGAGCTTGCCCTTCTGCTCAACGTAGACCTGGTACGGGCCATTGATCATGATCTCAGAGATCGAATCGTCGTTGAGGAGTTGCTGAATGGGGCCAAAGCCCATCAGTTCATCGCAGACCATCGTGAACATCTGCTTCACAGCGGCATCGGGGAGGTTGACCCCGGCCTGCTGGTAGGTACGAGCAAACCTCTCCTGGAGAAGTTTCTCGCTCTCCGCAGATCGCTTCAACTCACTCTGGTTGCCGAGGGACGCCTGGATGCGGTCGACGATCCAGAGGGAAAGTTCAAGCATGCGCTTCGGATCCGTGGCGGGGGTCGGGTCGTCCACCGCAGATGCGTGGCTTGGGGCGGGCGCAGAGCTACGCGGCTCAGGGGAAGCGACCGCGACCGGCACCTCGGCCATAGGGGGGGGCGGGGCCGATATCGGAGCGCGTATCGGAGATGGGGCCGGAGTTGGGGCGGCGACTGGCGGAACCTCGGGGGGTTGGCTGGTGCCTCCAAGACGTTTCAGCAGGGACATAGGGGTCGTACCTCCGTGAATGCAAAATGCAAAATGCAAAATGCAAAATGCAAGATGCAAGATGCGAAATGCAAAATGCAAGATGCAAGATGCGAAATGCAAGATGCAAGATGCAAGATGCAAAATACTAAGACAAGGTTTCAGGTGCCAGGTTGCAGGTTTACCGTTCGTAGTCGCGGCTTCAGCCGCGTGCGGA
>CAIRFY010000468.1 GCA_903877945.1 uncultured Oscillochloris sp.
GTCGCTGGTTGCCTCCTCCGAGCCGCTGAGCGCATGGCATCTGCGGAATATCCACCAACTTGTCCTCAAGAATATCGACGACGAACACGCCGGGCACTACCGTATGATCAACGTCCTTATCGCAGGCGCGGAACACCGCCCTCCGGACGCTATCCATGTCCCAGCGGCAATGGCCGATCTTCTGGCCTGGCACCAGGCGGCGCGGGATCTCCACCCCGTCGAGCGTGCCGCGCGTCTGCACGCCGACCTCGTGAAGATCCACCCGTTCGTCGACGGGAACGGTCGCACGGCCCGGTTGCTCATGAACTTGGAGCTGCTGAGGGCCGGGTTCCCTGCCGTCGTGCTGCCGGTCGAGCAGCGCCTCCGCTACTACGAGGCGCTGGATCTGGCCCACACCAGCGGGGTGTATACGCCGTTTCTCGCACTGATCGCCGACAGCGTCGCCCAGAGCTTCCGGGGCTACTGGCGGGCACTCGGGGTTGCGCCGGATGCTTAACAATTCCTCGTCAGGGTCTCGTGCCTCAGCAACGATGGTGCAGAACTGAATTGCGCGTCGCTGGGAGGCCCACGGAGCGCACCAAACAGGGTCGTGAGCCATCGTTGTGCGGTTGCAGATCTGAACACGTATCCGTTCTCCGGCCCGATACCATGCGGAGCAATCATGGTCGTTTCTGGCATTGGGAAGGCGTCGGACAGAATTTATGTGTAACATAGGGCAGGCGTCGTAGAAGATCACATCAAAGCGACCCAACTCACCCAGATCAGACAGCACCGTCTCGGTGTCGCGGGTCGAGAGCGAATTGCCACTGAGCCGGTCAATGCTCAAGCCACGGACGCCGCCGGACTGCACCATCCCAGGTGTTCTCCCTTGACCAACCGTGTCGGGGGCGGGTGCCCAGCCGCCGCCGTGGTCTACCACCGAGAGCATCGTGTGTGGCGAGCCAGGGTAGGTCGCCCTAGCCCAGCGGATGAAGTTCTGGAGGGTGGTGCTGCTGCCGGTGTTGAGTTCATTATCTGTCGGAAAGCCACCCAGCCAGAGCGGCGAGCCGCGTACCTGATCGGTGATGTTGCGCAGATCGCTCTGCTCGCGTAGGTAGATCGCCGCATCGCCTACGGCATTACCATCGTAGAGAACGACGAGGCGCATATTCGGGTTGTAGGGCAAGCGGCGCAGCAACGGGCCGAGGTAGTCGGTCAGGCTGGTTTGGCCCGCGTTGGGAGCCACGTCGTCACCTGCGAGGTAGAGCAGCACCAGCCAGGGTGGCGGCGGTGTGCCGTCAATCGTCAGGCCCGCGCTACCTGGCGTGCCCGCCACGTAGCCCGCGCCGTCGAGGATGGTCATGCCGATGCTCTGTCCGCTCTGGCTACTCGGGGTTGGGGTGAGAGTCAGACTTACGCTCGACACTCCGGCTGTAAAGGTGATAGTGCCGCCGCCGGGCTGAACGGCCCATTGACCGCTCAGCGCGTAGTCGTTACCGAAGCGGGCGCTGCCGCCAAGGCTGAAGGCGATGGTCAGTGACGTGCTGAGGTCGCCGGTGCGAGTGATCGTCAGACTGCCGACGACCGGGCCAAAGCGCGAGGGGTTGCCGCTGGCGCTGGCCGTTACAACCGGCAGAATGGTAAAGCTGGCCTGGGCTGGTGTCCCCACGGCATACCGCGCATGCGGGTCAGGGTTCAACGTCAGCGCCACGCTCTGGTTGATGGAGGCGTGAGCGCGGGGCCGGATGGCTCACGCAAAGCCGCTAAGTCGCTAAGGGGGACGGGGCCGGATGGCTCACGCTAAGCCGCTAAGTCGCTAAGGGGGACGGGGCCGGATGGCTCACGCAAAGCCGCTAAGTCGCTAAGGGGGACGGGGCCGGATGGCTCACGCTAAGCCGCTAAGTCGCTAAGGGAGACGGGGCCGGATGGCTCACGCTAAGCCGCAAAGCCGCTAAGATCTGCTGCATCTTGCTTCCTTTGCGGCTTTGCGCCTTTGCGTGAGACTTCAAGCAGGCACGCGGGGAAGGGGAAGGTTTGGAAAGCATCTGAAGGGCTATAACGAGTATCTCCCTTCATCGTGGAAGTGTACTCACGTACCCATACTTCATGAAAAATTGACTGAAGCAGTGCTAGGTATTGACGTAGAGTTCGGGTCGTGGCCGTAAGAAACGCCACCAGACCTCACGGCCACCTTTATCGTTCTGCTTCTCCCGCTCCGGCTTGACCTTCTCCCTGATGATCTGCATCAGGTCGGGGTAGCTCTCGGCCTTTTCCAACGGCCAATCGTGGAAGTTAATCACCCAGCGACTCGGCGACTGGTCGGGGCGGCTGTTCAGATCTTCGCCGTTCAGGTAGGGGAAGAGCGCCTCGCGGTTGCGCGGGTCTTTAGCGATCAGCGCCTGGGCTTCCTCTGGCTCCAGCACAAAGCCCATGCCCAGCACAATCGAGCCTTGAAAACTCGATGCGGATTGCCACTAGACGCACCAGGGGCCGTATCGTAGGCGGCCATCGGGTCGGGGGCAGGGTACTCTGCCGCACCTCGGTGACGACATAGCGGCGCTGGCGGACGTCAACGAGTTGACCGTGTTCGGGAAGAGATGAGCGACTGAGAGCAGGCATGGCACCCCGACTCGCTAACCCAACGGTGATGCACTCAGAACGAGGCCGCGCTGCGATCCACGGGACAGCGATCCACCTCAAAATAACGCTCAAGCATGTCGGCGACAGCGCCGTCCGTACCGACAAGTGCCTCCGCAATGGCCCGTGCCGTGCGTGGCATGATCGTGCCGTGACGGATCTTGCGGCGGCTGCCGTACGTACCCGGATGGAGCAGGAAATAGATGGTCATCCGGTTAATCCCGGCATGCTGCGCGAGATCCTGGTACGTCCAGGCACGACGGAGGAGTTCTCGTTCGAGCCACGTTCCATCGGGCTGAAGACGAACACGGAAACGCATGATGATACCTACCGCTCCTCCAGCGCTAACCAGCGGCCCCAGACAGTGTGGGCGACGGAGGGTACACTGTCTTCGTTTTCTTTGCGTCTTTGCGTCTTTGCGTCACATCATCATACGTCCGACGCAAAGACGCAAAGACTCTTGTTTCGCTCTGCGTGGCAGCGTGACTTCTGCTCTACTGCGTTTTGCCCTTTCTGACGCGATACACGTGCTATACTGAGGCCGCGTACCCTTGGGCTATGAGGTCATTCGTATGACACGCTGGTTCAACATCGCCGGGCCATGCCAGCCTGATATTCACTATATGCTGCCCGCAACGGATCGTCTGCCGAATGTCATGCCCTTGATTGCCCAGCAGGCATACGTCGTTCTTCATGCTCCTCGCCAAAGCGGCAAAACCACTGCCATGCTGGCGCTGGCGCGGGCGCTGACCGCTGCGGAAACCTATACGGCGGTGTTGCTGACTATGGAAGTTGGGGCCGCCTTCAATGACGACCCTGGTGCGGCGGAACGTGCCATCCTTGGTGATTGGCATGATGCCGCGACGTGGCAGTTACCTGCGGTGTTGCATCCGCCACCCTGGCCAGAGGCCGAGCCAGGAGCGCGCATCGGGTCGGCCCTCCGCGCTTGGGCCGCCGCCTCCGCACGACCGCTGGTGGTCTTCCTTGATGAGATTGATGCGCTCCAGGACGCGGCGCTCATTTCTGTGCTGCGACAGCTCCGCGCAGGCTTTCCGCGACGACCACGCGCCTTTCCTTGGGCGCTCGCGCTGATCGGCCTCCGCGATGTGCGGGATTACAAGGTCGCTTCGGGCGGAAGTGCCCGCCTCTCCACCGCCAGTCCCTTCAACATCAAAACGAGTTCGCTCACGCTCGACACGTTTGATCAGGCCGATGTTGCCGCGCTCTACGGTCAACATACCGCCGACACCGGCCAGATATTCACCCCGGAAGCCAGTGCACATGCTTTTGCACTCACCCAGGGCCAGCCCTGGTTGGTCAATGCCCTGGCCAAAGTCGCGGTTGAGCAACTCGCCCCTGACCGCACCCAGGTCATCACCCCGACGCTGATTGATCAGGCTAAAGAGGTGCTGATTGTGCGCCAGGACACCCACCTGGATAGTCTCGCCGAGCGGCTGCGCGAGCCTCGCGTGCGTGCCATCATTGAACCCATGCTATCGGGGCAGTCCCTGGGGGATATTCCGCCCGACGATCTGCGTTTTGTCCAAGATCTCGGGCTCGTGCGCCTGGATCCATCCGACGGCCTCGTCGTCGCCAATCCCATCTATCACGAGGTTCTGCCACGGATTTTGGCAAGCACCGCCATCGCATCGTTGCCTAAGATCAGCCCCAGTTGGCTGACACCCGAGGGACGGATTGCGGCACCGCTGCTCCTTGATGCGTTTCTGGCCTTTTGGCGGCAGCATGGCGAGCCACTGCTGGGTACGTCGCCCTACGCAGAGATCGCGCCGCATCTGGTGCTGATGGCCTTCTTACACCGGGTCGCGAACGGTGGGGGAACGATTGACCGAGAGTATGCCATTGGCCGCGACCGGATGGATTTGTGCTTACGCCACGGCGCGGATGTTTTTGGGATGGAGGTGAAAGTCTGGCGAGATCGTCGGCCAGACCCGATCACGGATGGGCTGCCGCAGCTAGAGGGCTACCTCGCTCGGCTCGATCTGACCACCGGCTGGCTGATCATCTTCGACCAGCGCCGTGGTCAGCCGCCCATCGCGGAGCGCACCCGGACAGAGGTAACAGTCACGGCGAGCGGGCGGATCATCACGGTCATTCGGGCGTAGTCCAGGCGAGGATATGGTCGCGAGGGTCTGTGTGTCGCGAATCCTTGCCATGCCCCCATCTACTCACAGACATTACTCCCACTCCTTCAGCCAGCGTACCTGGTATGGCCCCAGATCAACGGCCAACGCGCCATCGACTCCGGCGACGAGACTCTCTCCGCTGAGGAGATCGCGGTAAGATGCGCCCGTCGCGACCGCGAGCCGCGTCTGCTGGGGTACGGTCGTCACGCTGTGGAGGCAGAGCAGGGCCGGGCCTCCGCCGGGTGTATGGCGCTCGATGGCGAAGAGACCCGCGCCGAGATCACGTAGCCGCTGCGGCCCCGCCGGGTGGAAGGCCGACTCGCCGCGCCGTATGGCGAGCAGGGTCGCCATACGCCGGAAGATCGCCCCCGCCCGGCTCGCCTCGTCGGCCAGCAGCACCTCAAGCTCGGCCCGCTCCCAGCGGCCCCGGTTTAACGTGCGGGCACGCCCGGTTTCGGCGAAGCCCGCCTGGTCATTCGATGAGCCGACCAGGCTGTGAACATAGATGCCTGGCACACCCTGGAGCGCCAGCATGATCGCCTGCGAGGCGATGAAGCGGTCGATGCACAGTTGCTGCGGCTCACCACCCTGCGGGTCGGAGAGTGCATCGAACCATGTGCAGTTCAGCTCGTAGGGGCTCGCATCGCCACTCGGATTGTTTTTATACGAGACCCGCCCACCGTGGCGCTCGACCTGGGCGCAGAGGGCGCGCACCTCGTCGTGGCGGAGGATGCCGGTCGCCGGCACCACGCCGATCCCGTCGTGGGATGCCAGGAAGTTGAAGAAGGCGCAGGTCGGCGCGGGCGGGGCCAGGTCGCACGCCCAGCCGCTGAGCGTGGTGGCGTCGCCGGTGGCAAAGGCGTGCAGCACCAGCGGTGCCAGGGGGAACTGGTAGACCATCTGGGCCTCGTTGGTGCCGTTGCCGAAGTAGCTGATGTTGTCGGCGTGGGGCACGTTGGTCTCGCTGATCAGCAACACCTCGGGGGCCACTGCGTCGAGCACGGCTCGCCAGAACTGCACGACCTGGTGGGCCTGCGGTAGGTGGATGCAGCGCGTGCCGATCTCCTTCCAGAGGTAGCCGATCGCGTCGAGGCGGATCATGCTGGCCCCGTGGGCCACGTACTCCAGCAGCACGCTTGTCATGGACAGCAACACCTCGGGGTTGGCGAAGTTGAGGTCGATCTGGTCGGCGCTGAAGGTGGTCCAGATGTGGCGGGTGCCGTCGGGCGTCGTGAAGGGCGTCAGCAGCGGCGTGGTGCGCGGGCGCGTCACTCCGCGTAGGTCGGTCGCGGGGTCAATGCTATGGAAGCGCACCTCGGCCCCCGGCTCGCCTGCTAGGAAATCCTGGAACCAGCGGCTGCTGGCCGAGCAGTGGTTGACGACTGCGTCAACCATGAGCCGGTGGCACGCGCCGATCCTGGCGATGTCGTCCCAGCTTCCCAGGGCCGGGTCAACGGCCAGATAATCAACCACCGCGAACCCGTCGTCCGAAGTGGAGGGGGAGAAGGGGAGGATATGTACGCCGCTGACGACGCCGCGCAGGCGGGTGTCGAGCAGCGCGCCGAGGGTCTGGAGTGGAGGGCGACCCGGCTCGCGCACCTGATCGCCATAGGTGATCAGGATGACGTCGTCGGACGACAGTTCGGCCCTCCCCCCCCCGTCCCTCGCCCCATGAGCGAGAGGGGCGGGGGGTGAGGGCCGAACGAACGCGGCGAGCATGGCCGCGAGCTGCTCGGTCGCGGCCGCGCCCTGCTGCTCGCCGTAGAGCGCACGCAAGTATGTGGCGATCCGGTCAGATGTACTCGTGTGCATCACGACGTCTCCCCCTGTGCCGTATGGGCGATCTCCGGCGGCAGGCCGCGTCGCAGGCGGTACTCGGGGATGCGCAGCATCGGCGGGCGCTCGTGGTCGCGGATCTCACGCAGGTCGAGGTGGAAGCTGCCGTCCTCGCGCTGAGTGATCAGTTTCATGCTCTGGTTGACCGGCTCCAGCAGGCTCACCCGCTGGCGCTGCTCCATGCGCTGGACGACCACCTGGGTGATCGCGAAGGCCATCTGCGAGAGCGGCTGAAGCTCCTGGTTGCGGTGGATGCGCTCCAGCAGATCGACCTGGCCGAGCGCAGTGAGCCCATGCTGCTCCAGCAGGTCGATCAGCAGGCCGGTCTCGACGCCGTAGCCGGTGAAGAAGGGTACCGCCTCCAGGGCGCTGCGCCGCCCGGCGTACTCGCCCGAGAGTGGCTGGAGCAGGCCCGAGAGCTCAGGGTAGAAAAGGTTGAGCAGCGGCCGAGCGGTGAGTTCCGTCACGCGCCCACCGCCGCTGGCCGCGATGCGCTCGCCGAACTGGATGGGCCGCCGGTAGAAGCCCTTGCTGTAAGCCAACCGGCGCTCGCGTAGCAGCGGCCCGAGTACGCCGTAGACCAGGCGCGGGTGGAAGTTCCTGATATCGGTGTCGCACCAGATAATGATCTCGCCGCTCAACACGTAGAGGCTCTTCCACAGCGCCTCGCCCTTACCGCGAAAGGTGCCGTATTGGGGCAGGATCTCCTGGTGGGTGTAGAACGGCAGGCCACGCGCAACGGCGATCTCACGGGTGCGGTCATCGGAGCCGCTGTCGATCACCACCACCTCATCAAGCAGTGGCACCTGGCGCATCAGGTGTTCCTGCACCTGGTCAATGATCTCACCGATCGTCTGCTCCTCGTTCAGCGTGGGCAGGGCTAGGCTGATCGTAACCCCCAGTTGCTGCTTGAGGGCGAGCAACTGGGAGAGATCGTCATACTCGGTCGAGCTGAAGGTATTCTCCGCGAACCAGCGGTCGACAATGGCCGAAAGGTCGCGCTGCTGCTGCCAGATCTGCTGAACCTGCTCCTCGGCCTGTGCCATGCGCCGACGCACCAGGATGACCGTGCTGTTGGCGTGGCGTAAGATGCGGTCGGCCAGCGGGCCGACGGGGGCCTCGGGGTCGCCGCTGCGCCCCGTAATACCAAGCACAATCGCCTGATGGTCGGGGGCCTCGGCGAGGATCGCCTGTTCGACAGGGATGGTGCGCTCCATCCAGCGGCTCACGCGGGGCATCGTGCGCAGCGACTGGAGGCTCTCGCGTACCACGGCGTTGTCAGGCATGCGCGGGTTCGAGGCATAGAGTACGCTGATCTCAGCGGCGTGCTGCTCGGCCAGGGCCAGGGCCACATCGCAGGCCAGGGCAGTGTGAGGGCCACCGCGCACCGGCAGCAGCACCCGCCGCCATGGCGTGCCGCTATGCAGCCGCACCACTACCACATCGCAGGGCGGCTGGCGCAGCAGGCCGTCAATCGGCGGGCCGAAGAGCCGCTCCGACGACGAGCGGGCCGCCTGCCAGCCCAGTAGGATCAGGTCGGCCCGCTGCTCCTCCGCCGCCGTGCGGATGCCGGTGGTCAGGTCGTGGGCCACCGTGATCACGCTGCGCACCGGAACTGGTAGCGTATCAGCGTTGGTGATCGCGGCGTAGGTGGCGCGTAGGCGGCGTGTCTCCAGCATGCCATCGCTCAGCGGATGGCCCTCGGGCACCACCACCACGCTCAAGATGACCACATGGCCGCCCTGCTGCGCCGCGATGGCCGCCGCGTAGGGGAGGAGGAGGAGGATCTTCTCTGGCTCACGCACCGGCAGCAGCACCGTATAGGTGTGGGCCTCGCTTTGCTCGTTTGGCTGTGTCATTGCGCCCTCTTTCATGTGAAGGGTTTCGTGGCGGAATTCACCCTCCAAGAAACCCTACAGAATCAGGGGGGCGATAGCGCGAGCATAGATCGCCTCCCAGGTGTACAGCGTGCGCACCCGCCGCCGCAGCGCGTAGCGCGGGTCGGCGAGCAGCGTCTCGGCAATCATCTGCGCGATCTGCTCCGGTGGGTCGGTGATCTGGAAGTAGCGGGCCGCCGGGCCGGCGGTGGCCCGCAGCGGGGGGATGTCGCTACAGAAGATCGCCATGCCGCTCAGGCCGGCCTCAAGCATCGGGATGCCGAAGCCCTCGTAGCGGCTGGGGAAGAGCAACCCATCGCAGAGGTGGAAGAAGTCAGCGAGCATGGCGTTGCTCACCGGGCGCGGGCGGCCTGCCGCATCAGTGAAGGACTCATAGAGCAAGACGATCCCCGCGCCCGTGCCGGAACGCTCGCGCAGGCGGAGCAGATCGCGCAGGTAGTCCGCATTGGCCGGGTTGTGCGGCCCTGGTGGCCCGGTGATCACCAGCCGTGCGCCGGGGTTGCTGCGGCGCAGCGCGCCAACAATGGTGATCGCCAGTTCGATATTCTTGCGGCGGGTGATGCGGGCGGGAAGCAGCAGCAGCGGGGCTGCGTCCAACAGCCCGAACTGGGTGGCCAGCGCGCGTGTCTCCGGCTCCAGCTTGAGCAGCGCAGCCACGTCGATCCCCGGCGTCACCACGCTAATGGTGCCGGGCTCAACGCCAAGCAAACCCGCCAGCATGCCCCGGCGATCCTCCGAGACAACCACATAGCGCGTGTTGGGCCACGGCTGGCGCAGCAGATCCCAGGGTTGGCCGGGGTGCACCTCAGGGGTGTAGAGCGGGTCGAGCCAGGCAATGTCGTGGCACCAGGCTAGCAGCCGGGGGAGGCGGCCCGCCGCGTGCAGATGCCAGAGCGCCGCAGTGAAGGCTAGGTTCTTGTGCAGGCTCAGGATGTTATGGACCATCAGGGCATCGACGCCCGCCAGCGCCTCAGCGAGCGCGTCCACCAGCCGCTCGACCAGATCCGTGAAGGCGGAGCTGACGTGGCCGGCTGCGAGTTCGGCGGCCAGCGACTCAAGCAGCGGGCCGCGCGAGCCCAGCTCGGGCAGGGCGTACAGGGTTACGCCGGGGCCAAGCTCGCCGCCCTGGCCGACCACCATACGCACCGTATGGCCGTGCGCGACGAGCACGCGCGCGTGGGCGGCCATGGTAATCTCCACGCCGCCGACATAGGGCGGGCCGGCATAGTGCAGGATCGCAATGGTACTCAACGTAGCTCCCCTCGGCTCATCCGGATGGCCAGATCGATAAAGCATGCCGCCGACCAGGCGAACATCGGCGCGGCCTTGGGTGGTGGCTCGCCGGTGATCGGGTGGTAGTACTCGTAGATGTCGCCCTGGCCCATCACCAGGCGCAGGGTGCGCTCGGCCAGCTCGCCCGCCAGCGCGGGTTGGTCAATGCGCTGGAGCGCCTCGATAAAAATATAGTTAATGTTAATCCAGACCGGGCCGCGCCACATCTGTTGCGGGTCGTAGGTTGGGTCAGAGTAAGCGACGGTTGGCAGGGGGTGGGTGCCCCAGAAGCTGCGCGGATCGCGCAGGTGGGCCAGCAGCCGTTCGCGGATCTGTGGCGGCATCTGGCCGGTCCAGAGTGGGTAGAGGCTGAAGGGCGTGAGTACGCGGATGGGCTGGTGGCGGTGCTGTGACCAGAACAGGCCGGCGGCGGGGTCGTAGAAATGCTCAATCATACGGCGGGACATGGCAGTCGAGCGGGTTTGCCACATGGCCGCATCGCGCGGGCGACCGATTAGCCCGGCCATCTTCGCCAGTGCCTCCATCTGCACGCACAGGTAGGTGTTGAGATCGACCGCCTCCACCGGCATCCCAAAGTCCCAGAGTGGGCTATCATCGAGGCCCGACGAGAAGGGGTGGGCGTAGCTGACGATCCCATCCGCGTCATCGTCGTTGAGGCCGAACCACCACGAGTTCCACCGCACCAGCGGGTCATAGATGTCGCGCAGCATGGCGATGTCGCCGGTCTGGTCGTAGACATGCATGGCGGCCCAGGCGATGATCGGCGGCTTGGTGACGGCGGCGGCGACCGGCACCTCAAGCTGGGTGATCGCACCTTCATCGTAGACCGCGTCGGGGATCATGCCATCGGGCATCTGGTGGTCAAGCATAAACTGAATCTGATCGCTGGCCAGATGCGGCTCGGTGTAGCACAGGGCCAGCGCGTGAAAGTAGTTGTCCCACTGCCAGGAGCCGACATAGTGGGCCTTGCTGGGGGCGACGCTCTCGCGGTGAAGGAAGCCATAGGGCGAGAGGATGTTATTGCCGAGAACCCACCATGCGTAGTAGTACTGGCGCTGGTAGGCCGTGTCCACCGCCGGGGCGGCGGCGAACCAGCGGTGCCAGCGATCCTCGGCGGCGGCCAACGCGGCGCGGAAGGGCGTCACGCGGCGGTTCAGGCCGAGTCCCGCCTGGATATGCAGCGTGATCGCCGTATCGCCATCGCTATCGCCGTGGGCGGTGAGGGTCACATCATAGCCACCGCTACGCTGCGCGACCCGGTTGAGTACGAGCTCGCCATTCGTCGTATAGGCGCAGTTACGCACGGTCTTAAACTCGCCGCCGTGGGCGTCGGGGCGGGCCAGATCAGGGATGACCGAGAAGCTGATCCCGCTGGGGACATGGGGCGGCAGGCCGATACTGAGCGTCGACTCATCCTGGTAGACGCAGCGAAACTCGCCAAGCGGCGTCTGGAAGACGATTGCGTGGGGGTAGGTGGTGGCGGCGAAGGGGACAGGGCGCCCCTCGCCATCGACGAGACGCAGTGTCGGAATGAAGGGCGGTCGGCTGCGGTAGGTCGAGAGACCGGGCGTCAGGGCCGTGAGTCGCTCGGCAAGTTTGAGGTAAAGCGTATCCGGCTGGCGACGCTCCTGAAAGAGCAGCAGGCGCGAGCCGCGATCACTGAAGGGCAGGGAGTCGATGCGGATCCGGTTCTCAAGGGCCAGCAGATAGGGCGATGTAGGGACATACACAGATGCATGCCTCACGTACTGCTTGTCACACACCAACCGGTGCGTGACGAATGGCGGGCACTGATCAGTGCCACAAGAAGACCAAGGTAATCGTCAACTACGGTATGCGAGCCTCTCGCCCGTTATCAGGCAGGTGGATAAACCATCGTAAGCATATATCATCGCGAGCATCTCTGCATGATCACAATCTGCTCACACATCACTCCAATGGGTAAAAATCACGTCCACCCGTGTGCGACGACACCTCATTTCTGCTCTAGAGGGATTCTTTGCAGAACGCCTCGAAAAGATAAACCAAACGAAATCAGGTAAAAGGTAAGAGACTTTTCCTGCAATCGTCTGGTGCGAACCCGTTAGCGAGAGGCATTCCGGTACCTCCAGATCCGCGCAGGGTTGTCTCACAAACTGTACCTACTGAGACTGCCCGGCCGATGTGTCTCAAAATATGTCTCAAAATAGTACACTTTTTCCTAGCGTTTTATCGCAGGGTACTCAGTTCGTAGGGGCAATCCCTACGGGGTGGACTACCACACCCCCGATCCCCTGCCGAAAGGCTACAGGGATTGCTTTTCGGATAATATTCAGGCTTCCGTTCACATCGGCATTGATA
>CAIRFY010000469.1 GCA_903877945.1 uncultured Oscillochloris sp.
ACTCAGCAATGTGTCGCCATCAACCGTCCAGCGCGTCCGCTGGTAGTCGGCCAGCCGTACCGGGATCGGCAGGCGGGTCGGCCCAAGATCCACCGGCGGCAGCGTCTCGGGTGATTCGGTGTCGGCGCAGACCTGATCGGCAGGCACCACCACGCGCTCTTCCCCATTCAGGAGCGCACGGGCGAAGGCCAGCGTGACCCAGCGGATCAGGGTGGTCTTGCCCGCGCCGGGGTCGCCCAGCAGCACGGCCCAGCGCTCGCGGGCAATCAACTCGGCCAGGTCGATCCGGCGGGCCTGCGTGCTCAGGTAGGACGCTTCGACACTCCTACGGTCACGCAAGGCCAGGGTCAGCCCGATTGGATCGAGACGGGCGACGGAGCGGCGCACGATCATCAGCCGCTGGCGCGGGTCGAGATCCGCAAAAACAAAACTCTGATCCAGATCATCGAAAATTTGATCCAGATCAATCCGCAACTGGCGGGCATTGGCCCGGCGCTCGGCAGCGGTGGAGACATCGGCCTTCAGGGCGATATAGACTCGCTCCAGCGGGAGCCGATCCACCGGCCCGCCCAGGCCGCCCAGGTTGAGGGTGGCGCAGGCATCAATCAGGTTACGCAGGTAGGTGCTGCGATCTTCGGCGCTGAACCCAAGCTGCACCGGCGGATCGGGAAGCATCGGCGATGGCACCGGCGGCGCATACTGGACGAGCGGCAGGCGAATATACTGGCCGCTCAGCACTGGGCACTGCCCCTCGCCTAGTTCGCGGCTCAGGTAGTCGTGCAGACTATTGATCGTCACCCAGCCCTCAGAATCACGGGCCTCGGCAGCCTCGCCGCTGAGCGCCCGCAGCAGGTAGTGAGTCATACACCCGTGGCCGAACTCGGCGGACTCGCGGGCTTTCTGGGTGGGCAGGCAGCTTGCCAGCGCCACCCGCCCAGTTTCTGTGCCGGGGAGCATCGCGGCGACGTAGTCCTGTGGCGATAGCGTCTTATCCCGGTAGGCTGGGCCGAAGAAGTCGCCGCTGTAGCAGCTATCGAAGATGAACAGGCGCTTGCGCGACCCCTCCTCGCCCGCGAAGTAGGTTGTGCGCAGGCGCTCCATCCCCAGGGCCATCTGCCGCCGGTAGGAAGGGCGTTTCACCTGGTTTTTGTCAAAGTCGTGGGAGGCGAGAAAGATTTCCGAGCGTGGCTCCGCCGCATCATCTGGGCTGATGGTCACTGGCACACCGTGGCCAGCGAAGTAGAAGACCACGAGGTCGTTTGCCTGGGCCGTATCAAGGATGATCTCGCTCAGCGCCGCATTGACCGCCGCCAAGGTTGCCTGCGCGCCAACCAGCAGCCGACGCTGCTCGGCGGGAAAGCCCAGGCCCCCCAGCAGGGTATCGACGGCAGCCGCATCAGCCTCGGCAAATTGCAGATCGCCTAGCCGGGCCTCGGGCGCGTAGGTGTTGATGCCGACACAGACGGCGAAACGGCGCTCGGTGGTGGTGGGACGAGGCATAGGGGCACCTGCCTGATGTACTACCACATTCCTGTCACGCTGAGCGTAGCGAAGCGTCCCGATGCGTATGATCATCGTCGGGACGCTTCGCTGCGCTCAGCGTGACAAAGTGTCTCTTTCAGGAATTGGCATAAGATGTGATGACTCAGCGCTTCCTTGGGCTGCGTGCGACCGAGGCCGTCACACGGGTGGGGGCGCTGCTGTTGATGGTACGCTCGGCGAACGTGCGGGTGACGCGCTCGACTACAGCGCGGTCGGTGTCCTCAATCAGCAGCTTCTCGTCGCCTCGGCTGATCTCGATCTTGCCCACCCGGCGCTGCTTGGAGAGCGTCGTCAGGGTGGTGATCGCCGCCGTAAGCAGGGCGCCCAGCTCTACCTGATGGCCGCTCGCCTGCTGGGCCAGATCCAGCACGATCTGGAGCAGATCGCCGCGCTGCCCGTCGCTGAGGGGCTGGGCGCGGTAGCCCTCGGCCACCAGCGCATTGCGAGTCTCATCGAGCAACTCCCCGGCGGCGGCGACCGTCTCCACATCCTCAGACTCCTCCGGCGCAGGCACGATCTCCAGGGTAATGGTGATTGGTTCCATACTGGTCATCCTTTGGGTGATGGTGTATTGACAGGGGCCGCAGGCTGCCCCACCGCTGCCCGGCACAGCCCCGCGCTGAGCCGCTCCGCCGCCGCCCGCTGCTCGCGCAGCCGCGCCTCCAGCCCGTCGCAGAGCGCCATGAGATGCTCGACGCGGGCCACGATGCGGTGCTGCTCGGCGAGGGGTGGGAGGGGAATCTTAAATTGCCGGAGACCGCCGAGCGGAACTGTCTTCTGTGCTATGCCTGTTGCACAAGCTGTTGCCTGGTCAAAAACGAGATTAGACCTGAGGGCATACTGAAGCCAATGTTGCTCGACTAAGCGCGAAGGCTTGATAATGCTAATATGGCGTTGTACGCAGAAGGGCTGTGGGCTATCAACCTGCACTGGGATGCCATATGAGCCCGTTACCGTGTATAGAATATCTCCAAGGGTAGGCTTTTTCGTTTCATCAAGGCTGTCATAGTAGGACTGTGGGACGGATCGGTGCTCTTCCCAATTCAGTCGCCCGCTGCTGACATTGCTGATCACAAGAAATGGAATACCGGAGGGTGCCTTTGGTGGGGGCTGATGATCGCCGTCCGTAATAGCCAAGCAGATCTCGGCCAGCTTTACCCACTCCCATCCGTGCGGCACATCAAACGGCTGTTCCTTGTCAGTAACGGGCGCTGACGGCTCAACCTTCTTGTTCTTCCCTTCCCTCACCAGCCGCGCCTTCTCCTGCCGTATCCGCTCCAGCAGCTTACTCGCCGGCTCATCATCGGCATCCTGCTCCACCAGTCGCCCCTGCACGGCCAGTTGCAGGATGGCCTGACGCAGCGGGGCCACGTCCTCCGGCGCGGCGAGGATCAGGTCGAAGCTGTCGCTGAGGCGCTGCCAGGCACCGGCAATATCACCGCCAACCCTGTCACCCTGAGCGTCAGCGAAGGGTCCCGGCAGGGATACGGGGTGCATGTCGGGACGCTTCGCTGCGCTCAGCGTGACAGGGGGTGCGGGGGGGACGGGGGATGCCAGGAGATCGCCAACCAAGGCACCAAGCAACCGCCGCCGCCCCTCGCCCTGCTGGGCCTGTCGCTGCTCCAGCGCGTCGCACATGGCCATCAGCGCGTCCACGCGGGCGACGATGCGGCGCTGCTCGGCGAGAGGAGGGATGGGGATGAGAAGACCCGAAATGCTCTCCTTATTAAGAGTGCTTCCCTTTATTGCATTCTTCGTATCACCTTGAATAGCAAGAATGGGCAGGAAACGCAAAAGATACGCCTGTAATATACCTGACCTTGGAAAGATTGAGATGATAGCTTCATTATGATAGGCATCAACACCC
This sequence comes from uncultured Oscillochloris sp., assembly GCA_903877945.1. GTDB lineage: Bacteria > Chloroflexota > Chloroflexia > Chloroflexales > Chloroflexaceae > Oscillochloris. Next base: position 3,410 of record CAIRFY010000469.1, read on the forward strand.
AAAACTGACACCTTGCCAATGGTTAGCTTAAAGCTCATTAGCAGGGTGCCCGCCCGGCTAATACCGCCTTTGAAAACATCTCTCTCTGCGATTTCAGTTATCTTCCGAGAAGTCGTTGTAATGGTTCCATTAGATGTCATATCTCCAATACTCACCCAAGAAGCGCCTGTGTCTGACCAGTATTTCGCCTCCTTAGTTGGTGGGGTTTTGCCGACTCTAAAATCTGCTACTTGCTCAAAATGAGCCCAAGTCCACCTATCTGGAATGGGATGGAGAGGATATGAAGAGTCTCCTTTCGCGCCGACCTTATCTAATGGAATACTAGATTCATTAGCTCTTCTCAGCAGCTTACTCGCTGGCTCATCCTCCGCATCCTGCTCTACCAGGCGGCCCTGGACGGCGAGCTGGAGGATAAGCTGGCGCAGGCGGGCGACGCCGCCGGGAGCGTCAGCGATGGCGGCGAAGTGGGCGAGGAGCAGGTTGGTGGGCATAGGGACTCACTTTGTATTCAGAGCATTTTGGGAACCGGGACGCTTCGCTGCGCTCAGCGTGACGGAAATTACTACCAGTCGCTGCGCTCAGCGTGACGGAAATTACTACCAGTCGCTGCGCTCAGCGTGAC
>CAIRFY010000470.1 GCA_903877945.1 uncultured Oscillochloris sp.
AGCTTAACAATTCAGCGACGAAACGATGACGCGGTGAGGCGCTCCGTATCGCCTCATCGCCTCATCGCCTCATCGCAAGACTGTAAAGCTGAATGTGCCCATTTTGAAACATGCCTTACACCTTAATAGGATCGGAGGGAAGCTTGCTCGCCGGGAGGCTCAGCGGCAGGGTGGCGCGGATTTTGCGCAGGCGGGTGAGGGCATCGACGGCGGCCTCGTGGACATTTGCATCGGCGTCTTCCATTGCTCTCGTGAGGGCGTTGAGGACAGCCGAGGTGGCGGCCGCCGCGCCGATCCGACCGAGGGTACGCGCCGCTGTCTCACGGGTATAGGCATCGCCATCACCGATCATCGTTGTCAGTTGTACGATCAAGGTTGGCGTGCCGGCCAGTTCACCGAATTGCCCGAGGATCAGCGCGGCCGCCGAGCGCACGAAGCTATCGTCGTGCCTGAGACACGTGCCAAGGTAGTCGATCAACTGCGGCGAGGCGATCCGGTCGCGCAGGGCACCGAGGGTACGCGCCGCCGCATAGCGCGTCTCCAGATCACAGTCATAGAGGGCGACCTTCGTCAGTGCCTTCACCAACGGGTTCGGTGGGGTACCGGCAAACTGGCCGAGCATACGCGCCGCTGCCGAGCGCACGTGCGAAGCGCTGTCGCTCAGGCCGTCGTGCAACAGCACCAAATCCGCCGCGCTATAGTTCCCGCTGCGCTGCCGCAAGCTACGGATCGTCTCGTAGCGCGACTGCCAGCCTGGGTCGTGGAGCAGCCGACGTAACTGACTAAACTCATTCGGCTCAAAGGCGTCGATCTCGTGGAGCAGCGTGAGGCGCAGCCACTCATCGCGCGAGCTATTGAGTCGCTGTCGGGCCATATGAACTACATTGAGGGTGACGAGCAGTTGTTCTAGGGCAACGCGGAGATCGGGCCTAGTACGCAGCTCGCGTTCGATCAAATGGGCAACCTGATAGCGCATCTGGCTGGCCCGGCGCACGATCTGGTCTGCCCCTGAACCCTGCGTAATCTCAGCGAGCACCATCACCGCAGCCACCGGCTCGTGCTGGAAGGCGTCGAGGAAGGGTTCGAGGGTGCGTACGGCGAGATACGCCAGCACCGTGTCGGTACCCGCGATCTGGATGTCTTGCCGGGGGTTACGGGCAAAGCCGCTGAGCCGCTCTGCGACCTGTGTACGCCAAACCTCTTGATCAAACATAGGGGTGTATCCGGCCCTATTGGCGCAAAGCGGGGTGTTCGCTGCACCGAGCGGGCTACTGGCGTAAGATGAACATTCTGTCATTTATACGTATGCGGCATTATAGCATACCGGTCTTTCCACTGTCGGAGCAATCGTTATTCGGAGATTACAATCGCACCATAACCTGCGGGCTGTGGTAGGATGGGCACGGCCCTGATCGCCATTTCTACCACACGAAGGAGGCGCGGCCCCGATCCGCGCGTTGCTATGTCCCAAGAACCAGACGATGTTCAGGAAAGTATGGCCCGCGTCCGTCGCGGTTGTTTAGGGGTCGCGGCCCTCTTCGGCGCGTTCACCGTTATCTTTGTCAGCGCTACGGGCGGCAACCTGTTCTACCTCGTGTTTTTGATCGGGACAGTCATCTCGCTGCTGCTCTGGAAGTTCACCCGCTGACACGTATGAACGACTCTTCAACGATTTTCTTCATACGGCAAGGTGCATATGATGCAACCTGGTAGGCCACCGCCCATGCGGATCGCGCTTTCGCTGATCGGCCTGGCAGCCGTGGTCATCTCACTGACGCTGGCCTACCTCAATCCGGTAGGAATCTGGCACTGGGCGCTGCTGCTGGTGGCGCTGGCATGTCTCGTCGCTTCGCGGCGAGTCCGCTAGCGTGGTATACTTTTCACGGGTTGTCGCACCTGTCAGGGAGTTAGCACGATGAGAGTGCGCTTTAGCGCTCGCTCCGATGTCGGCCTACGCCGCGAGGTGAATCAGGACTCCTACGGCGCAACAGAGCTGCCGCAGGCGACGCTCCTGATTGTCTGCGACGGGATGGGCGGCCACGCCGCCGGCGAGGTCGCCAGCCGCCTTGGCGTGGACACGATCATCGCGACGTTCTCCACGACGGTACCGCCCGACTCGGCGCTCCGCGACTCATTTATAGCCGCGAACACACAGATCTACGCCGATGGTCACGGCAGCATGGGTACCACCGGCGTGGCCGCACTCTTCCTCGGCAGCAGCCTGTATGTGGCCAATGTGGGCGATAGCCGGGCCTACATGGTGCGCGAGGGCCAGATCTCACAGATCTCCCACGACCACTCGTTCGTCTCCGATCAGGTGGCCGCTGGCCTGATGACGGCTGAGCAGGCCCGTACCTCCAACGTGCGCAATATTATCACCCGCGCCCTCGGCTACCAGCCTGAGGTGCTGGTTGATATTTTCACGCTGCCCCTGTGTCCTGGCGACACGGTGTTGCTCTCCACCGATGGGATGCATGGCCTGATCGAAGATAGTGAGATCGCCGGGATTGCCAGCATCCTCCCGCCCGATGAGGCGGTGCAGCGGCTGGTGGATATGGCGAATACCCGTGGCGGCCCCGATAATATTACGGTGGTGATCGCTCAGGTCGATGATGTCGATCCTCCCGTTGAGAACGTCGCCTCGTCGGCAGTGACCGACGAGCTTGCGCCAGTCACAGCGCCTGCCGCCCCCGTCGAGCGCCCGCTCACACGGCTCGGCCTGCTGTTGGCTGCTCTGACCTTGGTGGCGCTAATCGCCGTCGCCGGATTCCTGCTGGTCAACCCGGCCCCGGAAAGCGCACCCACCGCTGTTGCACGCCCCGTCCCCTCCGCCCAGCCCTCCGCTCAGCCCTCGCCCTCGGCCCAGCCGTCGCCCTCCGCTCAGCCGTCGTCCTCCGCTCAGCCCTCACCCTCGGCCCAGCCGTCGCCCTCGGCTCAGCCCTCACCCTCTCCTCAGCCGTCGCCCCGCCCGGCCCGCCCGACGATCCCGGTCACGCCATCACCTTCCCGTTAGGGATGGTTCAAATCGGACGTTTCCAGCTTGACAATTCTCGCTCAACCCTCACCCCCCAGCCCCCTCTCCCTGAGCGGGAGAGGGGGAGTCGGACGCATCCTGGTGCGGAATCTCCCCTCTCCCCGTGAGGGAGAGGGGCAGGGGGTGAGGGTCGTCCGGCCGCAAACTGTCACGCTGGTTTGAACCATCCCTAAGTAGGGAGAGGGGCAGGGGGTGAGGGTCGTCCGGCCGCAAACGCTCAAGCTGAATTGAACCGTGCCACGTATAATGTTGGGCGGATCACAATCGCATGAAGTCTACAACGGAGGTTGCCGTGCAACGACGTTACGTTCAGTTTGCCTGGAGTGTGCTTGTCTATACGATTCTGGTCATCCTCTGGGGTGCCTACGTGCGGGCCAGCAGCTCGGGCGCGGGCTGCGGCCAGCACTGGCCGCTCTGTAATGGCCGGGTTATCCCGCAGGCCACGCAGGTTCAGACGCTTGTGGAGTTCTCCCATCGCATGACCAGCGGGATCTCGGTGGTGCTGACGGTGGCCCTGCTGGTGTGGGCGCGGCGGATTTTTCCGCCGGGCCACCTGGCGCGGCGAGGGGCCACGCTGACCTTGATCTTTCTTGTGATCGAGAGCCTGCTGGGCGCGGGGCTGGTCCTCTTTGATCTCGTAGGCCACAACACCTCGGTGGCCCGCGTGACGGCCAGCGGCATCCATCTGGTGAATACGCTGCTGCTGGTAGGCGTGATCACCTTGACGGCCTGGTGGGCGGGCGGCGGACGAGCGATCCGGCTGCGCGGCCAGGGCGCGGTAGGCTGGATGCTCGGTATTGGCGTGCTGGCCGTGTTGGCTCTGGGGGCCACCGGGGCGATGACCGCCCTCAGTGACACGCTCTTCCCTAGCGAGTCGCTGAGCGCCGGGATCGCTCAGGACTTTAACCCGACCGCGCACTTCCTGGAGCGACTACGCTTTTGGCACCCCACACTAGCTATCGCTACCGGCGTCTACCTGCTGGTGATCAGCCAGATCCTCAGCCAACAGCGCCCGAGCGAGGGCACACGGCTGGGGGCCACCCTGCTGCTATTGCTCTTCCTGGCCCAGCTTGGGGTCGGGGCGATCAACCTATTCATGCTGACCCCGATCACACTCCAGATCATCCACCTGCTCCTGGCCGACCTGGTCTGGGTGGCCCTGGTGCTGCTCAGTGCGGCGACGCTGTCGGGTGCTGCGCCAGAGGTAGGTTCCCAGCCTGCGTTTGCCGCCGCTGACTGAGTTGATGGCAAATTGCAAATTGGGCAACACATACACATGTGTAATATAATCTGCGTTGCGATCCTCACCTTACCTGGAGGCTTCTATGCTCAACAAGCACGATCTGCTGCTTGCCACCATCGCCCGTATGCCCACGCCGCGTGTCCCGGTTGCCCTCTGGCGGCACTGGCCGGTTGAGGATCACTCCGCCGAAGATCTGGCCCGTGTCACCCTCGATTTCCAGCGTCGCTTTGACTTCGACTTCATCAAGCTCACGCCCTCGCAGGTCTTCGTCGCTGAAGACGCCGGACTGACCGGGGTCTACGAGGGCAACCCCGAGGGCGATCTGGTCAAGGGGCCACGCCCGATTAGCTCCCTGGAGCAGTGGGAAGCGATGCAGCCGCTGTCGATCCATGCCGGGGCGCTGGCCCGCCAGTTGCGCTGCGTCGATCTGGTCGTCGCCGGGGCCGCCGACACCCCGGTACTCCAGACGATCTTTAACCCGCTGACGGTGGCCGCATGTCTGGCTGGCGACCAGGCCACGATCTGGCGACGCCGCCACCCCGAGGTTTTTCAGCGCGGGTTCAATACGATCATCGAGACGTGGCGCGGCTTTGTGGCGGCAGTGATCGCCAGCGGCGCAGCGGGGATCTTCTTCTCGACCGCCGACGCCAACTACCGCACTATGTCTGAGGAGGAGTATCTGCGCTGGGGTCGCCCGTCTGACCTCGCACTCCTCGACGCGGCCGGCCCCGGCTGGCTCAACGTGCTGCACGTCCACGGCGACGACTTGATGTTCACGTTGGTCGCCGACTACCCGGTTCAGGTGGTGAACTGGGACGACCAACGGGCTGGGCCGTCGCTACGCGAGGGCCAGTCCCTGGTGCGCGGGGCCGTGGCCGGCGGGATCGCCCAGTGGGGTGCGCTGCTCAGCGGATCGGCTGACGATGTGCGCGCCCAGGTGGCCGATGGCATCGCCCAGACCGGCGGCGTCGGCTACATCGTCGCCGCTGGCTGCGTGACGCCCATCCCGGCGCCCGAGCGCAACATCCGCGCCGCGATCACCGCTGCACGGGGATAGGTGACGCGGTGACGCGGTGACGCGGTGACGCGGTGACATGGTGACATGGTGACATGGTGACATGGTGACATGGTGACATGGTGACATGGTGACATGGTGACATGGTGACATGGTGACATGGTGACATGGTGACGCGGTGACGCGGTGACATGGTGACGCGGTGACGCGGTGACATGGTGACGCGGTGACATGGTGACATGGTGACATG
>CAIRFY010000471.1 GCA_903877945.1 uncultured Oscillochloris sp.
CAGATTGACAATTCAGCGACGAAACGATGACGCGGTGAGGCGCTCCGTATCGCCTCATCGCCTCATCGCCTCATCGCTGAACTGTCAAGCTGAATGTACCCATTTTGAAACATGCCTTACGAATAACGAATCTACCGCCGATCAGCCCTCACCCCCTGCCCCTCTCCCTAGGGAGAGGGGTTGGGGGTGAGGGCCATTGCGAACCTGTACAGTAAAATTGTCAATCCTGAAACCTTGTCTTATGTTCACACCGATATGACACCTTTCGGTAGAGATCAATTCATCCACACCCTGGCAACCTTTTGCGCGGCCAGGGGTGTTGATGCCTGGCTGGTCGGCGGGGCCGCCCGCGATCTGGCCCGTGGCGCTGCGCCCGCCGACCTCGATCTGGCGGTAGACGGGGATGGCCTGGAGTTGGCCCGCGCCCTGGCCGATAGCCTCGGCGGAGCCTTTGTGTCCCTCGACGACGAGCGATCAACCGGGCGCGTGGTGATTCCGGCCCGCGCCGATGCGCTCTCCTTGACGGTGGACATTGCCCGTTTGCGCGCCCCCAGTATTGAGGGCGACCTGCGCTTGCGTGATTTCACGGTGAATGCGCTGGCTATTGCTTTGGACGACATGGTGCCCCCGGCCCCCGGCCTCCGATCCCGAGTCTCCTGGATCGATCCAACTGGCGGCATGGCCGACCTGCACGCCGGGGTGCTGCGGGCCTGCGGGCCGACCAGCATGGCCGACGATCCGCTGCGCACGCTGCGGGCGGGTCGGATCGGCGCGGCGCTGGGCTTGTGCGCGGCACCTGAATTAGAGGCGCAGATCCGGGCTGCCACCTCGGGTCTGGCCGATGTGGCCGCTGAGCGTGTGCGCGACGAACTGCTCAAACTGCTTGACTGCCCGGTCAGCGTGCCCTGGCTGCGCTACCTGGATGGATGCGGCGTTTTGACGACGATCCTGCCCGAGCTAGAGCCAGCCCGTACCTGCGCGCAGCCCCGCGTCCACTTTCTGCCGGTGCTGGCGCATATGCTGGAGGCGGTGGCGAGCCTGGAGTGGCTGCTGCGCGGTCTGGGCGACGGCTGGGCGGCAACGGAGAGTGACGCGGCCCTGCCGGTGGCCGTACGTGCCAACCCCGGCCTGCCTCGCGATCTGCCCTACGCCGAGCGCTACAGCACGCTAATGGGCGAACTGCACGCGGGCGGGCGGCGGCGGGCGGCCCTGCTCAAACTGGCCACGCTCATCCACGACAACGCCAAGCCGCAGACAAAGGAGGTTCACCCCGACGGCAAGGTGAGCTTCTATGGGCACCAGGAGATCAGCGCAGATGTGGCGGCGGACATCGGTCGGCGCCTGCGCCTGAGTCGCCAGGACAGTGCCTACGTGGCGCTGGTGGTGCGCGAGCATATGCGTCCAGGACAACTGCGCACCGGCGAGGTGATCACGGCGCGGGCGTTGGTGCGATTCTTCCGCGATCTCGGCGACACGGGGCCGGACGTCCTGCTGCACGAACTGGCCGACCACATGGCCGCCAGGGGGCCGCAGGTGCGGCCCGACCACTGGCGGGAGCATCTGGCGTGGATCGGGACAATGCTGGATGCTCACTGGGGCCAACCCGAGGAGCGGCGCGTCCCGCTGTTGCGTGGCACCGACCTGATAACAGAACTGGGGCTGCCACCTGGCCCACAGATCGGCGTACTGCTGCGTACTATCGGCGAGGCCCAAGCCGCCGGGGAGATCGCCAGCCGTGA
>CAIRFY010000472.1 GCA_903877945.1 uncultured Oscillochloris sp.
AAGACTGTCACGCTGAATGTGCCCATTTTGAAACATGCCTTGGTGTGAGATCGGGTGATCTACCAATCGACCAAATCACAGAACGCCAACAGATCACGTCCGAGGCGCTGATTGATCCACTTGCAGGTGTTATGGAGTGCAACCACGGCGGCAACATCTTCGCTTCGCTCCGCGTGACAGGTGTGACAGGGTGACTTTTGCTCTATTGCTCGTAAAGTGTTGGGGTAAGGAGTGCGGCCACGATCAGCCCGCCGAGCAGAACCATGCCGTAGAACTTGTAGGAGATCCCGATCAGCGTGAGGATGCCGATCACCGTGCCGTTGAAGAAGGCCCACTGGTTCCCATAGGCGATCAGGGCAAAGCTGAGCCCCAGGGCCACGGCGTATCCAACAGAGACCTGCTGGTCGCGCAGGTGTAGCAGCAGCGCGGCAAATACGATCACCAACAGTGCCTCATAATGCATCCAGGCGGCTGGTACGCAGAGTACCATCACGAGTAGGAACATGCAGTATTGTAGCGCCTCGGCAGGGCTGCGGCGTGCCGTCGGGCGCAGGGCCAGCGCACATACGGCGAGCCCCGTTGTCCCCGAGATCAGCGTGCCCGCGAGGCCGAGTCCACGCCCCTCGAAGAGGGTCAGTGCTTTGGGCGATTCCGCAAAGCGGGCCAGAAAGCCGGAGATCGTCTGGTTCTCTGCCCATGCGGTCGTGCCGCCAATGATTGGCAGCACCTGGGTCAGATAGATCCAGTGGACATCCCAGCCCATCACCAGGAGCGCGATGGTGTTGAGGATCAGCATCCCCAGTGCAAAGCCCCAGAGCCCGGCCCAGCGGCGCTTGATCACGAAGAACGCAAGGATGATGATCGGGTAGAGCTTGAGGATCGTGGCGAGGGCGATCAGCGCACCGGCCAGTCCAGCGCGATCCTCGCGCAACGCCCAGAGTGTCAGGGTGAGCAGGCAGAGCAGGATCAGATCGAGCTGCCCGTATGTGAGCGTGTCAAACAGTGGCCGGAAGCTGAGCAGGATCAGCAGCGCGACCCCGCTCAGTGAGCGTACTGGCAGACGCCACATGCGCAGCCAGATCAACGCCACCAAACCGATCAGCCCGGCGTTCAGCACCCGATACCAGAGGAGCATCACTTCGCCGCCGATGGTCTCTACGAAGGGAATGAAGATGAGGGCGTAGAACGGCGGGAGCTTAAAGACCTTGCCAAAGCGGTTGTCCGTAATGTCGCTGAGGTTATAGAGCGCTCCGCCACGCGCCCACTCGCGGACGGCTTTGAAGTGAACCCAGAAGTCAGCGGCCTGGTGCGTGAACACGTATTCAAAGTTAAACCCGATGTGTATTACTGATGCCAGCCCAAGCACCACGAGCGCAATCTGCGTCTGCGTGGTCTGGCGCTGGGCCAGAGGCATGTTCCGCCCCCTGATCGCCCGCCAGGCGGGGAGTCCTATGCCGAGGGCGATGACAATTCCCCCGCCGATCCAGAAATCCCATGTTGGTGCCCCGATGTTGATCGCGCCATCCCAGGCCATGTATTCCTGGAATAGCAAGAACATCCAGAAGCTGATCGCCAAGTAGATCGGCAGGTGTGAACCTGACACCAGCGACCGGGGAGGTCGTGTGCGGTCGTCTGCGCCAGATCCGTTCACCTGCGCCGTCGGCACAAGCAGCCGGGCGATCACAACGCCCAGGCATGCGATGACCGCAAGCGCGGTGAACCGCTGCACAAATGGCAGAATCTCTAACGGGCGGGCGGCGATGCCGAACCCGACGAGGATAACCGCTCCAGCAGTGATAATCAGCGCCGTCAGGCGGCGCACACCGATCAGCCGCGCTGTCGCGTATGTGCATGAGCCGAGGAAGGCTGCGCATAGCCCAACCCAGATACTTGGCAGCCACGGCGATTCGCGTGTGGGGCTAAGGGCGACATCAAAGACAGCCACGCCCAACCCGCGACCACGGTCGTTCTCCTGGATTACCGCGCTCTGGAGCTGAATCGTAAGCGATTTGTCGGGCCGGATCATGGGCGGAACGAGCAAATAATAGGTGCGCAAGCTGCGGGAGAGCGGGAAACGAGCTAGTTCACGGTCGCCGACCTGCACCCGTAGCTGTGGCTGCTCAGGACGTACCTGCCGACTGTCCTGGATGTGCAGCATCAGAACTACGGGTGTGTTCAGCGGCGGCTGGGGCAGGTGTAGCTGCGAGCTTTCGGCGGTCCAGCGAAATATCTGACCCTCGCCGATCTCAGGGTCATAAAAGTTCTCGATAAACTGACTGTCGTTTTCGCCGATTTTGATGCTGATCGGCCACGCCAACGCATAGCCAATACTGATAGCAACCACGGCCAACAGGATTGCAGCGACGGTAGCGATTGTCTCGATACCGAATGTGCGCCAGCGGATCTGTTGCATGTCAGTCATATTCCTCAACATTATAGTAGAACATATGTAAGACGATTGCTGATCTCGCGCCGACCTTGCCCCTCACCCTCACGGGGAAAGGGGAGATTCCGCACCAGGACGCATTCGACTCCCCCTCTCCCGCTCAGGGAGAGGGGGCTGGGGGGTGAGGGCTGAGCGGCGGCAGACTCCTAAAAAGGATTGCGTTTAGCGCAGCACGATGCGCAGCGACCATCCGGTCTTTGCGGTGAAGGCCGCCTCGGCGGCGGCGATCTCCTCGGGGGTGGCGCTACCCTGAGCGCGCAGGGCCACCTCGCGGGTGACGCTCTGGATGGCGGGGGCACCTGACGGGCGCAGGCTGGGCGGCAGAGCCTCGCGGGCCACGCGCATCAGAGCCTCCTGGTGCGGCTGCGGCCAGATGGTGACTGACCAGCCGATGAAGTTGGCCAGTTCGGCGAGCTGTGTGCCGTGCTGGGCCTTGGCGATTTCAGGAAAGTGGAAGCGCAGGGTGACGATGCACGTGGCCTGATCGGCGCTGGCCTTGTAGCAGCCGGTTTCCGGCCCAAACCAGGTGCGTGCCGTCGTGAGGGCGAAGTTGAGTTCGCTGCGCCGCACGCCCCGCCGAGGGGCGATAATGTCCGAATCCTCCACTTCTGGCGCGGCGACGGGCACGGCAGACTCAACCCCTGGGGCGCGGATGCTCAGGCCCCAGCCGGTTTTCGCAACAAAGGCGGCCTCGGCGGCGGCGACCTCTGGCCGACTGGCGTGGCCGGTGCAGCGCAGTTCGACCCGCCCGGTGTCGAGGAAGATCGCCGGGGCGCGCTCGGCAATCAGGCCCGTGGGCAGAATCTCCTGGGCGGCGGCGGCGAGCTGGCCCTGGTGCGACTGCGGCCAGACAGTCACCGGGGCGTGGATCTCCTCGGCGATCAGGTGGATGGCCTCGGCGTCGCGGGCGGCGGCTACCAGGGGGAAGAAGTAGCGCAGTGCGACCGCGCCGGTATCGGGGTCAATGCTGCGCTGATAGAGGTCGGGCGCGTTGCCCAGATAGCGGTCGATGGTTGCCTGAATACCGGCGGTGTCGGGGCGCGGGCCGCTGCGCCGGGTTGGGCCGGCGGCCTGGGCGCGGCGCACCTCGGTGGGGGCGGGCAGCCGCCAGAGGCCGGGGGCGTGGGGCAGGGCAATAAAGTGCGGGCTGCCAGCCTCAAGAGCCGCCTCTAGCTGCTCCTCGTCTGGCGTGCTGGCGGCGTCGCCGTACCAGGCGCGGGCCAGTTCGCGCACGCTGAGCGCCTGGATGCCGCTGCCGTCGCGTAGCGCTGTCCAGAGCCGCTCCAGACCGTCGGCGTCGATGGGTGCCCCGGCACCAACTGGCTCGGTCAGGGTCGGTGCCGACACGGGCGGGGCGACCACGCGCCGTCCGCCGCGTGACGAGGGCTCGATGGTGAGATCCTGGCCGTCGTGCGGGACGAGTACCTCGGTCATGCCACGCAGACGAGCGGAGAGCGCCGCGCGGGCCTCGGGGTCGCCGTGAACGAGGGCGACGGCGCGGGGCTGGAGGGCGCGCACCATAGCGGCGAGTTCGTCGCCATCGGCGTGGGCGCTGAGGCTGTAGCGGCCAACATCGCAGAGTACCGGCAGGGTGCGTTCGCCGAAGGTCATGCGGCGAGCCTCGGGCTGGGCGTCGGCCAGGTCGAGCAGCCGCCTACCGGGAGCCTCGTCGTCGATGTAGCCGCTGAAGAAGATCGCCGAGTCGGCCCGTCCGGCCAGGCGCTCGGCGTACCAGACGGAGGGGCCGCCGGTGAGCATGCCCGACGAGGCGATGATCGCGCAGGGCGGGCCGAGGACGACCCGCTCGCGCTGTTGCGGGTTATCGACCGGCTGGATGGTGCTGCTGAAAAAGGGCTTGCCGCCATTGCGCACGTGGCGGGCCAGAGAGGGGGTGAGGGCGTCGGGGATGGCGGCGTAGGCGGCGCAGACCGCTCGCACCAGGCCGTCCACGGCGATGGGGAAGGCCGGGATGATCCCATCGCGCTGGGCGGCACGCAGGATGAGGATGACCTCCTGGGCGCGGCCAAGGGCGAAGGCCGGGATGAGGCAGTGACCGCCACGGGCGATCACCGCCGCCACGGCATCACAGAGCTTGCGCTCCTCGACCGCCCGGTTGGGGTGCAGCCGCGCACCGTAGGTACTCTCCAGCACCAGCAGGTCGGGGCGGGCGGGGGCGGGCACGACCGCACCCAGGATGGTGCGCTGCGGGGTGGCGCTGACATCGCCCGAGATCACCAGCCGCCCATCAGACGCCTCAAAGCCGATGCTGACTGCGCCAGCAATATGCCCGGCACGCTGGGTGTAGATGACGACCCCCGGCAGTTCGGGTAGCGACTGGACGCCCATTCGGAGCGGGCGTAGGCGGCGCAGGGTCTCGGCAACCAGCGCCTCGTCGTAGAGCGGCAGTTCCAGTTCATCGGCGGCGCGGCGGGCCATGACCCGCACGGCATCGCCGAGCATCACCTCCATCAGCCGGATGGTGGCCGGGCTGGCGTAAATCGGCGTGGCCGGGTAGCGGTCGGCCACCAGGGGCAGGGCGCCGATGTGGTCGGCGTGAGCGTGGGTGATCAGAATGGCGTCGAGGGACACCCCGGCGAGGGCGGCCAAGTCGGGCAGGCGGTCTTTACCGTCCACGCGCACGCCCGCATCCACCAGAACGCGGCGTCCGCCCACCTCAACGAGTTGACAGGTGGCACCAACCCCGCTGGCCCCACCGAGAAATTGGATGTGCATAGGCAGTTCAGTTCCTTATTGGGGGGAGGATCTGGACAGCCCTCACCCCCCGGCCCCCTCTCCCTGAGCGGGAGAGGGGCAGGGGGTGAGGGGCCGAGATCGTAAAGATTTGGTATAGTAGAATCATCCTGCGCGCTCTGCGCCTATGATACCAGCCAATAGGAGTTTCCATGATCAACCTCCCCGACGGCCCGCTGGTAAGCGCCGCGTGGCTCGCCGCGCATCTGGACGACCCGCAGGTGCGGGTGGTAGACGTACGTGGCAAGGTGTTGCCACCCACCGCGCCAAAGCCGCACTATTTCGCCCGCCCGGATGACTACGCGGCCGGGCACATCCCCGGCGCGGTCTACATTGATTGGACACGCGATATTGTCGATCTGGACGACCCGGTGCCAGCGCAGGTGGCCCCGCCCGTGAAGATCGCGGCGCTCTTTGCGGGCCTGGGCATCGGCGACGACACGATTGTGGTGGCCTACGATGACTGGTTCTCGATGTACGCGGGTCGGCTGCTCTGGGTGCTGCGCTACTACGGTCACGAGGGCGCACGCATCCTGAACGGTGGGCTGCTTGCGTGGCAGGCCGAGGGCCAACCGTTGAGCGCCGAGGTGCCGAACTTCGCACGGGCCACCTTCACGCCCCGGCCCCAGCCAAGCCTGCGCCGCACCGCCGACGAGATCCTGGCCGGGCTAGGCTCGGACAGGCTGCTGATCGACGCACGCAGCGACAAGGAGTATCGCGGCGAGGAGTCGCGGGCCGTGCGCGGCGGCCACATCCCCGGCGCGATCAACGTCTTTTACCAGGGGCTGGTGAGCGGGCCGAACCACACCTACGCATCGCCCGAAGAGCTACGCGAGCGCTTCGCTGCCGCTGGGATCGACCTCGGCAGCCTTGAGGGCCACGATGTGGTGGCCTACTGTAACGGCGGCGTCTCGGCCACGCCAGCCGCCCTGGCGCTGGAGATCGCCACCGGCAGGCGCGTCGCCATCTACGATGGCTCGTGGAACGAGTGGGGCAACGACGCGGGCAAGCCGCTGGATTGCTGATGGTGAGAGGGGATCTTCCCTACTCGGCGGGGATCGTGGTCATCAACACATAGCCCATCCCACGGCGGGTCTGCAACAGGCCCACCGCGTCGTCTTCGATGCGGCGCAGCGCGCTGCGCAGGCCACTGACCGCCTTGTCGAGCGCCTCCGCGTCCATGCCGGGGTCGTAGTCGCGGCCCCAGACCGCCTCGGCGCATGCCTCGCGGGTGCAGAGGTCGCCCAGGTGACGGTAGAGGTGGCTGAGCAGACGGAACTGGTTAGGCGGCAGGCTCAGGGGCTGGCTGCCAAGGAAGAAGGTTTGGGTGCGGTCGTCAAGGCGTAGGCGGCTTGAGGTAACGACCGTGGGATCGGGGTCAAGGAAGCGCACGAGATCGCCGGGGCCACCGAGTCCGATCCCGTCATAGTTGTTCAACAGGTGCGGCCCGCTGATCGGCTGTCCGTTGATGAAGGTGCCGTTGGCGCTGCCCGCGTCGTGGAGCAGGTAGCGCGGCCCCTCGCGGACGATCCGGGCGTGGATGCGCGAGATGTTGTTGCGGGGGATGACGATGTCGCACAGGGGTGATCGGCCGATGCTGTGCTCGCGCCCACTGAGCAGGAACTCGTCGGGTGTGGCATCGTCGCTGATAGCGATCAGCCGGGCGAAGGGGATCTCGGCGTCCGACATAGGCTGCGCTCCGATGGGGCGGCTGAAGCCGCTACGACAAACGCACGCTCCGCGTATTGAAGGCAAAAACCTCGACACTATAATAACAGAAACCTGGAGTTACGCGCCCGTCAGGGCTAGTGCAAAGTCACCCTCCGGCCCTCACCCCCTGCCCCTCTCCCTCACGGGGAGAGGGGGCTGGGGGGTGAGGGCTGAGCGGCGATCACACGACTTTGCATCAGCCCTAGGGCAGGGAGAGCAACATCAGCCTTGTGCTACAATGTGTCGTAGAACGGTGAAGAACAACGGCGAGGATCTTTCTATGATCGAGCCTGGCGCGCTCGTGATCCAGCGCTACCAGATCGTCCGTCTGATTGGGCGCGGCGGTATGGGCGCGGTCTACGAGGCAATCGACCTGCGTCTGCGTAACACCGTTGCTCTCAAGGAGATGATCGGCAGCACCGCCGAGAACGCCGAGGCGTTTGAGCATGAGGCCCAGCTCCTGGCCAGCTTGCGCCATCCGGCACTGCCAAAGGTGATCGACTATTTTTGCGATGGCACGGGCCGATTCTTGGTGATGGAGTTCTTTAGCGGTGCCGATTTGGCCGCGCTTCACGCCCGCCGTGGTGGCCCGTTTCCGCTCTCGGATGTGCTTGACTGGGCCGATCAGCTCCTGACCGCTCTGGAGTACCTGCACTCCCGCACCCCGCCGGTTATCCACCGCGATATTAAGCCACAGAACCTCAAGCTCACCCCCGACGGCCAGATTGTGCTGCTCGACTTCGGCCTGGCCCGTGGCGCTAATCGGGATGCCAGTTTCTTCGGTTATACGTTGCAGTACGCGCCGCTGGAGCAGATTGAATCCAGTGGCACCGAGCCGCGCTCTGATCTCTATGCGCTGGCGGCCACGCTCTATCATCTGCTCACGGATCGCCCGCCAACCAACGCGCCGGTGCGCGCCGAGGCGCTGCGGGCGGGTCGGCCCGATCCGCTGCGCCCGATCTGTGAACTGAACTCTGAGGTTGTGCCCGAGATGGGTGAGGTGTTTGGCCGTGCCTTGGCGATCAGCCGCGACGCCCGCCCGCCCTCGGCAGCGGTGATGCGCCAGGCCATGCGCGAATCCAGCGTGCAGCTTGTCCCTACCGTCATCAGCACGCCCGTATCCCGTCGCAGTGCCCTGCCCCCGCCCCCGTCTGCGCCCGCTGCGGTCAGGCCGCTCAGCATTGGCTGGGAGCAGGTGCGCGATTCTGCCAGCCAGCAGTGCGACCATGTGCTGCGCGAGCTTCAGGGCAACTCGCGGCGTCTGGGTACCTACATTCCCGAGGCGTATGTCGAGCGCAGCGCCGCCGAGGGAGAACTGGCCTCCTTCCTCGCTGGCCCCAGCGGGGCGCTGCTGCTGCTCGGCGACTCGGGCGTGGGCAAGACGTGTCTGCTGGCTCGCTGGGCCTCCCGCCTGCGCGAGTCCGGCGATGCGGTGTTGTTGTATCGCTGTGGCGGCTCGCTTGGCCCGGAGATCGATAAGGAAATCGCTCGTGACCTGGGCCGCGAGTTGCCTGATCTGCTGCTGGGCGACCTGGGCCAGATTGCGCAGTTGGCCACCGCTGCCCACAAGCATCTGGTGATCATCTTCGACGCGCTCAACGAATACCGCAGCGGCGCTCAGTCCGGCCCCGAGGCTCTGCTCAAGCAGATCGATGGCCTGGTGGGCCGGGTGTCTAGCCCACATTTACGAATTGTGATCAGTTGTAATAGCGCCACCTGGAGCCAGCTTGAACGTGCGGGGGCCACGCGGCTCTTCTGGGGTGCCTACCACTACGCCGCCGATGGCGAGTCGTTTTTACGCCTGGAGCCATTTATTCCCACCGAGTTGGCCAGCGCCTACGAGCGCTACCGCCGCTTCTTTCAGATCCAGACGCCTCTGGATAGCCTGCCCCTGCATCTGCGCGAGCGCCTGCGCAAGCCCTTGCTGCTGCGGATGCTCGCCGAGTCGTACCGCGATGGCTCGGTGGTCGTGGCGTCGCGTGGGCTGAGCCTGGGTATCTTCCGGCGCTTCTTTGATGAGCGGGTGCGCCAGCGCCGTGAGCAGCTTTTTATTGATGAACTGGCCGGAGAGGTTCTGCGCCGTGGACAGGCCGCCGTGCCTATCCGCGACCTGGCCCGCAACGACCAGATGCGCGCCGATTTGCTCAGCGATGAGCCGGACTCGGCCTACACGCGCCTGCTCGATGGCGGCGTGCTTACGGAACTGAGCGGCGACCTGTTGACGGGCGAGATGGTTGGGTTTACCTACGCCGAAGTCGGAGCCTACGTGCTGGCCCGGCATATTCTGCGTGAGGGTGTGGCCCGTGACGGTATTGGCCCGGTCGTGGGCGGGCTGCTGGCGCGGGCGCGCAGCTTCCCTCTGGCCTGGGACGTAGCCCGCACCGCCCTGCTGATCTACCGCCAGCCTGATGGATTCACGGAGTTGGCCCAGTCGCCTGATGTTGAGCTGCGTGAACTGGTGGTGGAGAGCCTGGTGGAACTGTACGCCGATGAGCCGCCCGCCGCCAGCGAGCTGATCAAGCAACTTTGCCAGTGTTCGTCGGACGAGGCCCGGCGCACCGGGCTGAAGGCGGCCTACTACATTGGCCCACGCGCCCGCGAGATCTTTCTCTGGGCCGCCGCTAAGGGCAGCCCGGCCCTGCGCCGCGTCGCCCGTGACGCGCTCTATCTGACGTGGCACAGCGACCCCACCTTTACCTACGAACTGCTGAAGGATCTGGTTTCCCGCGTTGGCCCTGGTGCCCTGCGCGACCTGCGCAATATTCTGGAGTTCTTCTTCGACCTCTCGGTGGTGATCTACATGAACCACTGCGACCGCCAGGACGTGATTGATCGCACGGTGGATCTGTACTACGAACTGGCCAAGCAGCGCCTGCACCTGGACATCATCAACACCGGGATCTTTGGTAAGACGATTGAGGATCTGATCTTTCAGGCAGTGGCCAGCGCTTTCTCGCAGCCGATCATCGACACGATTATGCTGGCCGAAGTGATGCCGATTGAGCAGTTCTTTGCTCTGCCGATTGAGGAACGTGCGTTGCTGGTGCGCGCCGCGCCGCTATTTGATCCGGCTGTGCCACTGGCCGCGCATGTGGAGACGCTGGAGGCGCTGCTGTGCGGCGAGCATATTTTCTTTAACCTGGTGGGTGCCGCCCAGCTCGCCATCCACGCCGCCGAGAACGTCGTCGCCGCCGAGCCGGTGATCCGTGCGCTCTTTGATCGTCTGCCTGGCCCCGGTCGACTCTGGGTGCTGCTCAGTTTCTCGGTACTCATCCCGCGCACCCCGCCCGCATGGGCAGCGCTGATCGAGGAACTGACCGAGCGCATGTTTGCCGAGCACGCCGACATGATCTACGGTGAGACATCCGGTATCCTCAGCCAACTCGACATCCTGCTGCTGCCCCTCGGCCTGGCCTATGGCAAGGTTGGTCAGACGATGCCAACCATCGAGTTGCTGCTCCAGGACGGGCTGCTGCGTGGCGACGACCGTCAGATCGCACGTTGCGTGGCGGGCCTCGCCGCCGTGGGCTTCTACTACCCTGAGCCGACCTTCCGCCTGCTTGGCGATCTGCTCTCTGGGCTGGAGCCTTCAGCCTACCCGCAGACCCTGGTGCCGACCCTAGCCACCATTCGCACTCTGCATCTGGACGCGGTCGATGTGTTTATGAACCAAACTGGCTTAAGCGACAACCTCCAGCGCCAAGTGGTCGCCGCCGCCGACACCGAGTTGGTGCGCCGCTATATCTACTGGCTGGGCATGTACAACCACGTCGTCTACTCCTGCATCCACTACCCGAAGATCCGCCGCCAGATGGCTATGTCCGCAATGGATATGCTGGCCACCGCCCGCCAGCCTAGCGAGGTGATCGCCGCCTACACCGCGAATGTCTTCCGTATGCTGCGCGAGGCCGGGTTCCGTCTGAGCGAATGGACAATTTAATGCAAAATGCAAAATGCAAAATGCAAAATTTGCTCCGCACGATTTTGGATTTTGGATTTTGCATTTAAATCTGTACCGATTCTTTCGATTCTCGGCCTTCGGGGCCACGGCGGCGCTGCCGCTGCTCGGGGCGGGCAGCGCCGAGCCGCTGCTGGATACCCGGCGCACGCTGGGGTTGCTGGGAGTGGCGGCGGCCTTCCACGCTTTCGCCTACGTGCATAACGACGTATGCGACCTTGAAGTTGATCGCACCCAGCCCCTGCGCGCCGATTACCCTCTGGTGCGCGGGGATGTCTCGCCGCAGGCGGCCCTGGCGGTGGCGCTGGGCTGTGTGCCGGTGGCGTTTGCGCTGGATCGCTGGGTTGTCTGTAGAGACGCCCCGGTGGGGCGTCTAGACACCCCACCAGACGCCCCACCAGACGCCCCACCAGACGCCCCACCAGACGCCCCACCGGGGCGTCTCTACCTTGCGTCGGCATTTGCCCTGATGGCGACCTACAACCGTTGGGGGAAGGTGTGTCCCTTTCCGCCGCTGACCGATCTGGTGCAAGGGGCGGGCTGGGCGCTGCTGATCGCCTACGGCGCGGCGACCTCGGGCCAGCCGATGAATCGACTGACCCAGACGCTGGTCGCCTACGAACTGCTGCTCATCCTGATGGTGAACGGGGTCCACGGATCGCTACGGGATCTGGGGAATGACCGCGCACGTGGCGCACGCACCACGGCGATTATGCTGGGGGCGGAGGAGACGCCTGACGGGCTACGAGTTGGGCCAGGGCTGATCGCCTACGCCGCCGCGCTTCAAAGCGCCCTGCTGGGGTTGCCCCTGTGGGCGGCACGGGAACTGCCTGACAACCGTGCGCCCATCGCTGGTGTAGGAGCCATCGTCAGCCTGACGGCGGCCCTGCTGGCGGCGGCGGGGCGCGGCGGGGCCAGGCCCGCCGATGTAGGTATGCTCCACCTGATCCTGCTGCTCAGCGCGCCCGTGGCCCTTGTCGCCCCCGGTATGGGCCGCCCCCTGCACGTCGTCACCCTGCTGGCCCACATCCTACCGCTCCTGGCCAACGGCATGACCTACGACGCGCTGCGCTGGGTGATCGCCTGCGGCGAGGCTGGTGAGTGACCCTCTCCCTCACGGGGAGAGGGGAGATTCCGCAATAGGATGCGTCCGCCCCCCCCTCTCCCGCTCAGGGAGAGGGGGCCGGGGGGTGAGGGCTGCGTCCCTAACTCGCCGGGGCCGGGTCGATCTTTGTCTTGAGCGCCTGCTGAATGTCAGGCGACAGATTGGTGAAGAAGTGGTAGCCGGTGGCGGCCTCGATGTCGGCAACCGTGACCCGGTAGCCATCCCAGTCGTTGAGCTTCTCGTTGAGCTGGTTGGGGATACGCACCGCGATCACTGGCGTGTCTGCGGTGATCTTGGTAATGTCGCTCTCCCCCTTCGGCATGACCACAATAATCTTCCAGGTGTAGCCCGGCACCTGGATCTTGCCATCGGCGATTGTCCCGTTGTCGCCATCCACCCCGGCGATGACGTAGAGGACGTGCCCTTTACGCACCAGGGTGCGCGATAGTGCCTCCAGGTGTTCCCACGTGATCCGGTTGTTATCTGGAGCCTGCGGGACAATGTTGGTGAGCAAGAAGGTGGCCTGGTTATTCTCCTCAGGTGGTGCGCTGCGGTCGGCTGACGGGCACAGATGGCCGCGATCATAGCCCGTCCCGGTGTAGTCATCGGTTCTCACCTGATACCAGCCCTTAGGCAATGCGGCATCGGACTTAAAAACATTGCTGCGCGGAACATCGCCCAGATCGCTCTCGGTGATCTGCCAGCTCACCCAGTTCGGGGTGCCGTGGTCGCGGTTGTACGAGAGGACGTACTGCGGGCGCTCGATCAGGTAATTGTCGGGCTGCGCCGGGTCGTGGACGGCGGTGCTGGGGTTACCCAGGCGCAGATTACGATTGCCCTTCACCGTGGCGGGCTGCGCCGTTGCCGCTGGGGGACCATCGGCGGTGGCGACGACCGACGGGCGCTGCGTGGGCTGCGCCGGTACCGAGGCGGGTGTTCGGCCATTCGCGGTGTAGAATATCAGCGCAATGAGGCCGACGAGGAGCGGCAAGATCACGTTGATCAGGTAACTCTTTGATGGGAGGCGCATAGGATACTCACTGATAGGTTAGGTCTCAACAACCGTGGTGCGCAGTCCGGCAACGCGGCCATCGGCGAGGTACCCGACAATGAAGGTCGGCATCTCGACGCGACCGAGCTTATACACGGCCAGATCGCGGAACTGACGGCGCAGCAGCTTCACTAGGCTGCGGAAACGCGCCGCCCGATTCCGCTCCTGCGGGCCTGGGTTTGGGTCAAGGGAGAGCATGGGCGCGAAGAAGCGATCCAGGTCGTCCGTTGTCACCTCAACCGAGTCGGGCAGTGCCGTCAGTTGATAGAGCAGAGACGGCGAGAACGGCGTCGAGTCGTCCCATACAAACAGCTCCAGCGGGTAATCGGACTCGCTGGAGAAGAGCAGTCCCTCAACTGCTTTGGAAAGACGGGCGAGCGCACCTGTGGGATTGTCTGCGTTCATAAGGTTACGCGCACCACCGTCCAGCCAGCCCTGATCGCAGCGGCCAGTTGCTGGGCGTTCGGCTCGCCGTTTGCGTCCAACTCCACCTGCATAAAACGACCGACATTAGCCCCACGCACGATACGGCGCAGGTCGGCGGTGCGCTGAGCCTGGTCATCGCTCACATCGGCGCGGGCGGTCACATTCTTCCCGCGCAGGCGCAACTCCACCGACGCGCCGCCGCGCAGGTTCAGCCACCACTTCGCCCTGGTGGCGATCAAGATCGTATTGCTGTCGCGTACATAGGCCACCGGTAGCTCGTAGTGCTTGCCGCTCTTGCGCCCGCTGAAACTCAGCAGCAGCAAGGTTTTGCTGAGCGCCCCGTGGAGCGGCGACTTCAGCACGCCGATCATAATCGATTGGACAAAGGCTGGTGGTGGCGAGGGCTGGCCTGTAGCTGGCTTGTTTGCCATTAGTGAACATCCTTCCGTTTAGATTCCTCGTTTTTGATTATACCGGGTTCTACAGTGGTGACTCCGTGTTTGCTCATCACGCACAAAGGGGCTATCCTTAGGCAGTGTCGTTAGCCATCGGCTATGAGCAGAGAGTACCACACATGCCCGACGCACGTACACACGACATCATCACCATCGCCTCAGCGGTCGTCCTCGCCCCCCTAACGCAGATCGCCCAGGTCAGCGCCCTCGGCATCGGCCCGTTTGATGCGTGGCCAAACAGCGCGTGGCTCGTGATCGCCCACGTGATCTCGGGGGTGATGTTCTCGCCCGACCTGGATCTCGACTCGGCAATCGACAACCGCTGGGGGATCTTCTTCTGGATCTGGCGGCCCTATATGTGGGTTGTCCCTCACCGCAGTTTCTGGAGCCACAGCCTGATCTTCTCGCCCCTGTTGCGCATGGCCTACTTCTACGTCGTGTCGCTCGGCATAATTCTAGGCGCAAACTGGCTCCTCAGCCAAGTCGGGATTGTTATGCCGGATTACTCCCGGCAGCTTAGCCGCACCATTAGCCAGGTTACCGCCGACTACCCAAACGCATCCTTAGCTTTTGTGATCGGTTTCTGCACGGGCAGCGCCGCCCATAGCATCGCCGACTGGCTGGTAACGAGCGGCAAGCACATCCTACGCAGCGTGGGGCTCCAGATCAAGCGCGACTATCGCCACCATGATCGGCATATGCCAAGGCAGCGCCGGGCCAGCCGGTAATCTCAGTTGGCTTTAGGGACAATACTTTTCACATAAGGCATGTTTCAAAATGGGCACATTCAGCTTTACAGTCTTGCGATGAGGCGATGAGGCGATGAGGCGATGAGGCGATACGGAGCGCCTCACCGCGTCATCGTTTCGTCGCTGAATTGTCACGCTGGATTGAACCATGTCTA
>CAIRFY010000473.1 GCA_903877945.1 uncultured Oscillochloris sp.
GCGAAGCGTCCCGGCAGCCCATATCGCGGTCGGGACGCTTCGCTGCGCTCAGCGTGACAGCGTGACTTTTGCTCTATTGCGGAAGAAGGCAAGTGATGAGCAGGAGGGACTGTTCTGAGGTGGCTGAAACCTGAAACCTGAAACCTGAAACCTGAAACCTGAAACCTGAACGCTAAACGGCTTTTGCTTTTCTGCCACTATCTCGCTATGATAGCTGCAAAGACCCTGACGAATCTACGCGGAGGTCACTGTGGCTCGCATCATTCTCACAAACAAGCCGCAGACAGACGAGGAGGAGCATCTGTACGTCTACCTGCATGAAAAGGCACAGGCGCATGACTATCGCGCATTCAGGGCCGAGGTTACCAATGTGCATTGGGCACATCACGCGCCTACCGCGCTTGTGCGAACGATCACGCTCACTCTCAGCCACGAGTGGCTAACGCTAGCCGAAACCCTTATCGAGCAGGGGCGCGAGATCTTTCCGCACGACCCCACCATCGGTCGGATCGCCCGTACTCTCGCACCACCGTCCATCACGGTCGTACCCGGCGCTGCACCCCAGGGGCTGGCCGCATCACGTATGTGGTTGCGGACACACGCTACGGCCTACCGAGGAGCGTGGGTTGCCGTCTATAACGGCCAATTGCTCGGGGCGGCACCCTCGCTAGACGCGCTACGTGCGACCATTGGCCCGCTTGAACAGCCCTCCAGCACCATTATCACCCACATCCTGTGATGGCACGTTTTGCGAAGCTGCTTGCCGATAATGACTTTGCCAGCGGCGTAACCTCCTATGAGGGATGGGCGAGATCTACGGCTCAATCAACATCGCCCGACCACTCTGGTGGTCGGGCGATGCTGTTGCGCGGGCGCATTGCCTATGCTGATGCGGAATTTTTCGATCTGGAAGAATTACCGCTCCTCCATCTGGAAGAATTACCGCACATCAGCAACAGCTTTAGACAAGGTTTCAAGTGCCAAGTTTCAGGTTTACAGTTCGTAGGTGGGGGCTTCAGCCCCCCGATCCTCGTCTGACGCGGCTGAAGCCGCTACTACGAACGCTGCAAACTGTAAATCTCCTACGAGCCATGTCTTAGAACCAGAAGTGGCGACCCGGGAGGGATTCGAACCCCCGACCTACGGTTCCGAAGACCGTCGCTCTTATTCCACTGAGCTACCGGGCCATATCCGCGCATAGGATAGCATAGCCTCGGCTCTTTTGCAACGTGAGGGCGAAGATATGCTATCCTATGGCGCTACCGTAGCGGTGGACTGGGAGGGGGTGCGGGCGTCTATGCGTAGTCCAATACAGCTTGTTTTCGAGAGCCCCGGTTGCTCGGCCCCGGTCACATTGTCGCCGGGGGTCGGGACGATGCGTGTTGCCCTGGTCCACGATTACCTAAACCAGTACGGTGGTGCCGAGCGAGTCCTTGAGGCGCTGCACCAGCTCTATCCCGACGCGCCGATCTTTACGTCGATCTACGACGCCGACGTGATGCCTGACCACTATCGGGAGTGGGACATCCGTACCTCGTTTATGCAGAGCCTGCCCGGCTGGCGTAAGCATTTCCGGCGCTACTTCCTGCTCTACCCGAGCGCGTTTGAGAGCTTTGATCTGAGCGACTACGATCTGATCATTAGCAGCAGCAGCGCCTACGCGAAGGGGATTATTCCGCGTCCTGGCGCGGTTCACGTCTGCTACTGCCATACGCCGATGCGCTTTGCCTGGCGCACTCGCGATTATGTCGCCCGCGAGCAGATCGCGGGGCTTCAGGGCGCGATCTTGCCCTTCCTGCTCACCTTTATGCGGCTCTGGGACGTGACGACAAATGCGCGGGTGGATGCGTTTGTGGCGAACTCACGCGAGGTGGCCGGTCGCATCCGTCGCTACTATGGCCGCTCGGCGACGGTCATCCCGCCGCCGGTGGTGCTGCCGCCGACGATGCCGCTGCCCGCCGGGGATTTCTACCTGGCCGGTGGTCGGCTCATTCCCTACAAGCGGATCGAGCTGATCGTCGAGGCGTTTACTCACCTGCGCCTGCCCCTGAAGATCTTTGGCGACGGTCGCGACCGCGCCCGCCTGGAGCGCATGGCCAGGCCGAACGTTGAGTTTCTCGGCTGGGTCGATGAGCCGACCCGCCACGAGCTCTTCGCCCGCTGCCGCGCCTTTATCTTCCCCGGCGAGGAGGATTTTGGAATTACGCCCCTGGAGGCGATGGCCGCCGGTCGCCCGGTGATCGCCTACGGTGCCGGTGGGGCGCTGGAGACGGTGATCGAGGGCGTGACCGGGCGCTTCTTCTACGAGCCGAGCGCCGCCGCCCTCGCTGCTGCTGTGGCCGCCTCCCATATGGATGTCTACGACCCCGTCGCGATCCGTCAGTATGCCGAGGGCTTTGGACTCGACCTGTTCCTCGCCCGTATGCGCGATGTGATCAGCGCCGCTGTGGATACGAGATGATTGTGGATTTGTGGATTGTGGATTGTGGATTTGTGGATTGTGGATTGTAGATTGTGGATTGTGGATTGTGGATTGCAAAATCCGCAATCTAAAATCCGCAATCTAAAATCATAGAGCCTATGCAGCTACGCGCCTACCTCGTCCTGCTCCGCCGCTTCTGGCCAATGATCCTGCTGCTGCCCCTGGTGACAGGTGGCCTCAGCTTTGGCCTGTCCCTGCGCCAGCCCACGCGCTACCAGGCCAGCGTGCGCCTGATGATCGCCCGCAGCCTGATCGATGCGGGGCACGCCGCCAGCATGCCCGACTTTAACGATAACTACTCGTGGAGTACCACTGAGTTCATCCTTGACGACTTGCCCCAGGTGATCGGTAGCACTGCCTTTGCTACGGATGTGCAGTCTGCGGTAGCTGCCACCGGGCTATCCGTGGACCCCGCCGCTGTTCAGGGGGGGCTGCGCGCCGAGGTGCTGCACCGCGAACTGTACATCACCGCTGTCGCCGATACGCCTGATCTCGCCCTGGCCATCACCCAGAGCGCTGTGGGCATGCTCCAGTCTCATGGACTCAGCTACTGGGGCCGTAGTCCCGGCGGTCTCGATGTGGCTACCCTCGATCCGCCCCAGCTCACCGGTACCATCGGTGGTATGGCCAACAAGCTGACGAATGCGGCCATGCGCGCTGTCCTTGGCCTCGCCGTCGCCCTCGGCCTCGCCCTGCTGATCACCTACCTCGATGACCGGCTGCGCAGCCCGACCCAGGCCGAGCAGTGGATCGGTGCCCGTGTGCTCGCGTCTATCCCCAAAGAAGAGTAGGAGAGAGGCATCTGATATGCAGCTACGTGACTATATCTCGGTGCTGATCAAGCGCTGGTGGGTGATCGCCCTAACCGCCGCTGCTGCTGTTGTGATGGCCTACGGCGTGAGCAAGCTGCTGCCGCACACCTTCCGCTCGCAGGCGGTCTATCTAGCCCTGGCCAACCAGGCCGACAACGGACTCAACTTGGTGCTACGCAACTCGATGAACAGCTACCGCGAACTGGTACTCCAGCCCAGCGTCCTTGACCAGATCAGCCAGAGCCTCGGCCTTGACATCAGCGGCGAGAAATGGATCAGCGACGTGAACATCCAGGCCCTCCCCGATGAGCAGAAGATGGTGATTGAGGTGGACGCCGCCCAACTCGACCAGTCCCAGACGATGGCCAATGCCGTCGGCAGCCGCATTATTGCCGAGGTGAACCGGATCAACGCCAGCCTGGAGGGCACCGCACGGATCAATGTCACCCGCATCCAGGAGGCTCGCCTGCTTAGTCTTAGCCCGAATACGAAGATCAACGTCCTCGCAGGCGGCTTCCTTGGCCTTGTGATCGGCGTCCTGCTGGCCTACATCCTGGAATATATTGACGATACGCTCAAGAATAGTGCCGATGTCGAACGTTTTGTGGGCCTGACGACTCTCGGTGCTATCCCCACTACTGATAAGTAATGCAAAATGCAAAATGCAAAATGCAAAATTGGCAATACCGCAAAACTCGCCCTGTCACGCTGTTTGCTCTATGACAAGGTTCGCGGATACTTTACAGTTTGTCGCCGGGCAGCCCTCACCCCCAGCCCCTCTCCCGCTCAGGGAGAAGGGGCTGGGGGGTGAGGGCTGTGCGAGACTGTCATGTAAAATTGGGCATTCTGAAACCTTGTCTATTGCCAAAATTGAGATTTTGGATTTGATTAAGTAATGCAAAATGCAAAATAGCAGAAGCAAGATTTTGCATTTTGCATTTTGCATTTTGCATTGAACGAGGTTCTAGCTTGTCTGCACCTATCTCTCCCGAGCGCACGCTGATTACCCTGCGCGACCCTGGCTCTGCTGCTGCGGAGGCGTATCGCACCTTGCGCACGAATATCCAGTTTTCGAGCATCGACCGACCACTGAAGACGCTGCTCGTCACTAGCACGGCCCCCGATGAGGGTAAGAGCGTCACGCTGGCCAACCTCGCCGTGACCATGGCCCAGTCCGAACAGCGCGTGCTGATGGTAGACTGTGACCTGCGGCGGCCCAGCCTGCACAGCATCTTCGGCCTCGCAAACGAGCAGGGAATCACCAGCGCGCTGCTGGATCAGAGCCAGGGCGAACTGCCCATCCAGGCCACCGTTGTACCCGGCCTGAGCCTGCTGGCCAGCGGCCCGCTGCCGCCCCGCCCCGCCGATCTGCTCGGCTCACGGCGGATGGCCGCGTTGATCGACCGCTTGCGCGCCAGCGCCGACATTGTGCTGATCGACACCTCTCCGGTGGTCGTCGTCACCGATGCCGCTGTCCTCGCCCCTCAGGTGGACGGGGTGCTGCTGGTGCTTCAGGCTGGCTACACCCGCCGCGACCGCGCCCGCGAGGCGCGCCAGATCCTTGAGAAGGTCAAGGCCCACATCATTGGCGTGGTGCTGAATAACGCCCGCCTTGAGGGTGGCTATAACTATTAGTACAGCTACTCGAAAGTTCCTCGGTGTGTGTAGTTCCCTATGCGTACAAGATTAGCCCGTGCCGCCGCTACACACTCGACCTGACCGAGCTGCTCGTAGATGCGGATCGCCTCACCGATGCTGGTGTGCGCGGCCCTCAGATCGCCCTGGAGCGCAGACGCCAGCCCAAGGTTGTGGAGCGATGAGGCTTCCCCCACGGAGAATCCGATGGCCCGACAGCGCCCAAGCACATCGGCGTGGATCTGGCACGCGGCGGCAAGGTCGCCCTGGTCGTAAGCGAGGTTGCCGAGCAGGTGGCGGGCGGCCAGTTGGCAGGATGTGTGCCCGGAGGCCATGGCGCGCTCCAGCGCCTCATCGAGCTGCGACTCGGCTGCCCCGAGATCGCCGTTGCGCCAGAGGTGATAGGCGCTCTCTAAGGGTACGGCAAGATCGAGCGGCCAGGATAGAATCTCATCAGGCTTTATCATACGCCCCCCCTTGAGTCAGACATGATGGAGACACCGACAGCGATATAGTATGAACTATAGGCCACGATATGGGCACAAATGCACCCTCTGCCCCTGCGCCAGAACGTGGAGGGGACACAGCAATGCGGGCTACATGCCCGCATTGTTGTGTCCCCTCCACTGATTTCGCTCGGCCCTCAGCTTTTATCAGCGCGTATAGAGCTGGATTACGCCCCAGCGCCCGCCGGTGATCCACTGCGGATCGCGAGCGGCGGCATCGGTGATGCGCGCCGGGTCAAGCCCAGCCGCCACGTTGGACTTGCAGGTACGCAGTAGCAGCATGGGCGCGGGCAGGTAGGCAAGGACGTGGCTCAGGGGGGTGTCGTAGGGCCAGTGGCGATCACCAAGCCAGCGGCGGTAGTTTGCATCGCCCTTGCTGATCAGCAGGCCGGAGCAGGCCAGATCGGCACGCAGAATATCCGGCAGTTCCCATCCAAGAAGGGACGATGTCCAATACCAGCCGTCGCGCAGTTCCAGGTGGCCTGTGTCCAAGGCCACACCCAGGCGTGCGCCGATGGTCGCCGCTGGGCTGGTTAGCCCGGCGAACCAGTCAATTGTCAGGCGCACGTCGGCGATCAGCGCGTCGGAGACAAAGGTTGGGTGGGACTTGGCGTGCAGGACGACGCGCAGGCCAGCGGTGAGCAGCGCGTCGGCGAGGGCCAGGTCGTGGACAAGTTCGGCCCCGGCGTTGTCGAGAATAATGTCGGCACGCGCACCCTCAGAGGCTAGGCCCGCGATCAGCGCTGTCGCGGCGGCGGTATCATCAGCCAGCAGGTGCGCGCCGCCAGGGCCGCCGCCCTCGCCCGCAGGCCAGAGACTCAGATCGGCCTGGTTGCCCCAGAGTGCGCCGAGAATGGCCTCCGCCATATCATCTGGCCCGTGGTCGAGCCGTGCGTACTCCAGGCCCAGCCGCTTCTGGTGTGCGAAAGGATCGACACCAGAGCCGGGGCCGGGCTGGAAGTAGCCGGTGGCCTCCAGCACCCGCCGGTAGAAGTAGGTTTCGGCGACAAACCAGGGTACGTGAAGCCAACTCTGGCCCACGTAAGGCGCGAGGTAGGCATCCCACAGGGCCAGATCAGGTGCGCCAGGATCATGCAGCGGGCGCACGAGGGCGTCGGGGATCTCGTCGGCCAGGGCCGCCACGGCGCGGGCAGACTCGGGCGCGAGATCATTCTCGTCCAGCACCCGCCGTCCAGTCAGCGGCAGACGCCGGGCGATGGTGTCGTGGGCGAAGGAGCCATACTCCGCGCCGCGCAGGGGCGGCGGGATGGGCGCAGATGGCAGATTCGTGTCAATCATGGGAGAGTGGTTGGGCA
The DNA here is from genome assembly GCA_903877945.1 of uncultured Oscillochloris sp. Taxonomy (GTDB): domain Bacteria; phylum Chloroflexota; class Chloroflexia; order Chloroflexales; family Chloroflexaceae; genus Oscillochloris. The sequence continues at coordinate 6,752 of CAIRFY010000473.1, forward strand.
GACTGTAGGGCGGCGTGCATGCGGGCGAGTCCGTCGAGGAGGATTGGTCGCGGGCAGCCGAAGTTGAGCCGCACAAAGCCGGTGCCATTCTCGCCAAAAGCACGACCATCGGAGAGGGCCAGTTTGGCCTTTTCGAGAAAGAAGGCAGCCGGGTTGCCCGCGATCCCAGCCTCGCGGCAGTCGATCCACGCCAAGTAGGTGGCGTCCGGCACCGTGGTACGCAGTTGCGGCATATGCTCAGCCAGGTAGCTCACCAGAATGTTACGGTTCTCGGTGAGGTAAGCGCACAGTGCCTCCAGCCAGGGGCCGCCCTCGCTGTAGGCGGCGTATGCCCCGATATAACCGAAGGCGTTCACATGGGGCACGATCCCGGCCTCGGCCCTGCGAATTTTCGTGCGTAGCTCATCGTTCTGCACAATCGCGATGCTGCACCCAAGACCGGGCAGGTTAAAGGTCTTACTGGGAGCCAACAGCGTCACCGTGTTGGCGGCGATCTCTGGCGAAATCGCAGCCGTCGGGGTATGGTAGGTATCGCCCAGCATCAGGTCGCAGTGGATCTCGTCCGAGCAGATCACAATCCCGCGCTCGACGCAGATCTCGGCCAGACGGGCCAAGGTTTCGCGGTCATACTCGATACCGACCGGGTTGTGGGGCTGACTGAGCAGGAGCAGGCGCGTCTGCGGGTGGAGGCTGGCGGCGAAGCCCTCAAGGTCAAGGTGGTAGCTGATTGTGCCGTCGCTCTGGCTCGCGTAGCTCAAATCGAAGGTATCGCAGACACGATCCTGGTTTCTGGGTGCGCTGAAGAAAGGCATATAGGCAGGAGTGAGGGTGACGACGTGGTCGCCCGGCTCACCGATGGCTCGGCACAGCACATTGATCGCCGAAACAAGGCCAGGCAGGAACAAAACCTGTTCGGGCGTCACCTGCCAGTTGTACAGGTCGGCCATACGCTGGCAGATCAGCGGCACCAGATCGGCGGACGGCGAGGCGTACCCAAAAATGCCGTGTTCAGCGCGCTCACGCAGGGCACGGACGACCGGCTCGGGCGAGGCAAAGTCCATATCGGCGACCCACATGGGCAGCACATCCTCGGGGTAGTATTCCCACTTGATGCTGCCGGTGCCGCGACGGGGGATAATCTGGTCGAAGTCGAAGGACATCGGGTGTCTCCACTCTCTGCTGTACTGAGTCTTGGCTTACGGAAGAGGATCATCGCGCAGGAATGCGGCGCACTCCTCGGGTATGGTGGGGTTAATCCACATGCCGCTACCCATCTCGAACCCGGCGCTACGGCTGAGGCGCGGGATGATCGCGATATACCAGTGAAAATAACCGTTCTCGGGTTCTTTGGTGGGTGCGGAGCGGATGATCAGGTTGAAGTCGGGATCATTCAGGTGGGTATACAGGCGGAAGAGGACATCACGGAGCAGCGGGGCCAGGTACGTGAGCGCATCTTCCTCGATGTGCATGAAGCTGGCATGGTGACTGCGCGGCATGATCCAGATGTGAAAAGGCGAGGATGAGGCGTAGAGTACAATCGCGGCGAAGTGATCATTCAGCGCGATAATACGCTCATTGCGGCTCAGTTCATCAGCAAGCATCGTGCAGAAGACACAATGGCCGGTGTCGTCGGAGAAGCGGCGCGCCTCCTCAATACGGTGGCGAATGTCGCCCGGCACAATCGGCAGGCCGATGATCTGGCTATGCGGGTGGGGCAGCGAGGCTCCAGCGCGCTCACCGTGGTTCTTAAAGAAGACCAGTTGCTCGACTCGTGGGTCGGCACCGATCTCGCGCCCCCGGCGCAGGTACATCTCCATCACAGCGCGAATCTCTTCGTCGGTCATCAGGGCGAGGGTGGCGTTGTGCAAGTTATGTTCAACAAGCACCTCGTGGTAGCCGACCCCAGTGATAAAGCGCTCGACCCCGTTGAAGTTACGCACCAGCGTCCCGACCTCGGCCAGAGCGGGGTACTTGTTACGCACCACGCGGGTGTCCCACCGGTGGCTACTTTCCGGGTAGCGACAGATCTCAAGGTCGAGTTCCTCATTCCCCAGGCAAAAGGGACAGCGTGGGTCGTGTTCGGGGCGCTCGTGGGTAAAGGTGCGGTCGCTGGCCTCAGCGTAGGCATTGGGGCGGCGCGCGCGCTCGCTGGCGATGATCACCCACTCGCGGGTGGCCAGATTCTGCCGCAGCTCAGGCATCGAGTTCCTCCAAGTTGAGCCACAGCTTATGCCGTAAATATGGTGCCGCCCAAGCGAGAGTGGACGGACGGGCGGGTGGCTTGTCTCTATTGTAGTGGGAAGCGCCAGATGCGGCAAACGAATCTGTCGTCTTGTTCCTTTTGAGGCGAGGAGGCGAGGAGGCGAGGACGCGATAGCACC